>CAYYHT010000343.1:0-8169 GCA_964471355.1 uncultured Enterobacteriaceae bacterium | reverse complement strand
GTGTCCGTCTCTCCAGCAACCGGGGTGGAGCCATCGCAAGCGCTGGTCGCCCCGAGTGCTCCGGCAACAGCTGCAACCAAGGCGGCACGCAGCCGCACGTCTCTCATGTACATCTTCGACTCCTTGCCCCGACGCATCATCGCCTATTTTTGGCGCATCAGCCCCAGTCGGGCTTGCGTTTTTGGAAGAAGGCCGCCATTCCCTCCGCCGCTTCACCGGCCCCAATGACCGCCATCAATTGCGTTTGAAGGTAGGGCAGTGCCTCGTCGACGCTCATGTGGTCCTGCGCGTACCAAGCCTCAAGCCCCAGTGCTGTGGTCTTGGGAGGATTGCCCGCCAAGCGTGCAGCCAGCTGCTGGACCGTGTCGTCCAGCTCGTCGGCTGGTACCGCCCGATTGATGAGGCCGATGCCCACCGCCTCGGCGGCCGAGATGCGGTCTCCTAGCAGCACCAGCTCCAGGCCCTTTCGGCGCGGCACGGTGCGGAAGATGTTCGCCATGATCATCATCGGCCACAGCCCACGCTTGATCTCGGGCGTACCAAATGTGGCGCTGTCCTCGCTGATGGCGAAATGACAGGCGCACATCAGCCCAAGTCCGCCGGCGAGTGCGTATTTGCGCACCTTGGCGATGACCGGCTTGCCCACGCTGTGGAACGCGAGATTGAGCTCGACAAAGCCACCGCGGAAGGGGATGGCTGGCTCGGCTCCACCGCCTCCCTGCATCTGGGACAGGTCGCCACCCGAACAGAACACGCCGCCGGCGCCGGTCAACACCACGGCTCGAATGCCATCGGCATCCCTCGCGGTCTCGAGCGCGACGATCAGCTCATTGACGAGCTTCGCGGACAGCGCATTTCGCTTGGCCGGGCGGTTCATGGTGATGGTACAGACTCGCTGTTCATCGACTTCGAACGTCAGCACTTCGAACGGAGGAATCTCCATCTGGCACCTCGTGTGGGCGGCCACAATACCCCAGCCTTTCCGCTCCGATGCCTTCGCGGGTCCAACGGCAACTGGGACGACGGCCGGGACGCCCCCTTCGCCCCTCCAGAGCACATCGACGACCTGGCCTTCGTCGACGCGGTGATTGCTGACGTCTCGGCCAAGTACGACGTCGACCCGTCCCGCATCTATGCGTGGGGCATCAGCAACGGAGGCTTCTTCACCAACCGGCTGGCCTGTGAGCGCACCGACAGCTTCGCGGCCTTTGGCAACGTGATCGCAAGCATGCCCGAGGGCTACGACTGCACCCCGAGCACCACGGCTCCGATGCTGCTCATGCCGGGCACTGAGGACCCGCTCGTCCGATACGACGGCGGACCCGTCGCCAGCAAATCCGACGAAGAGGCCAGCCGCGGCTCATCCCTGTCACTGCAGGCCGCGACGGATTTCTGGCTTGAGCACAACGAATGCGGCTCCGTCGTCGTCACAGACAGCCTGCCCGACACCGATCCCGATGATGGCTCGACCGTGTTGAGCGAGCGCTGGAGCGATTGCTCCCAGGACAGTGAGGTCTGGGTCCTGACCGCCCAGGGCGGCGGCCACGGACTGCCCGGCGCCTTTCAATACCTACCAAGCTCGATCATCGGCTCGGTCAATCAGGACATCGACGGCACGGCGATGCTGTGGAGCTTCTTTGAGCAGCACCAGAGGTAGAATCACCAGCCGCGCAGCTTCGATTCCTCTTGGCGATACAGGCGGAAGCTCTCGATGCAGACCTCGACAGCCCGCTCGCGCCCCTCGAAGTCCTCGACCACAACCTGCTTGTCTTCGAGGATCTTGTAGTCCTCGAAGAAGCGCTTGATCTCGGCAAAGATGTGCTTTGGCAGCTGGGAGATGTCCGTGTACTCGCTGTACGCAGGGTCATCGATGGGCACGGCCACGATCTTGTCGTCGCCCTTGCCCTCGTCGAGCATGTGCATGACGCCGATGGGCCTGACCATGATGCAGTTCGGAATCACAGGTTCGTGGCCCAGCACCAGCACATCGAGCGGATCACCATCGTCGCAATAGGAGCGAGGGATGAAGCCGTAGTTGGCCGGGTAGATCACCGAGCTGTACAGGATTCGGTCGACGCGCATTAGCCCCGTCGGCTTGTCGAGCTCGTACTTCACCTTGGAGCCGCGCGGGATTTCGATCACGCAGTTCAGCTGTTCGTGACAGGTGTCCGGATTGTTGGGCAGGTCGTGCCAGGGATGTGCCATCAGAGCCTCCGAATGGGCACCCTAGCAGTTGCTACCTCGAGGCGTACTCCGCCACGATGATCTGCAGCTCCTTGATCCCGAAGGGCTTGCGCAGAACCCTGGCCCCATGCTCCTCGAGGAAGCTGCGGGCTCTGGGCGTGAACGCGCCGCCGGTCAAGAAGACAAAGCGCTCAGCCTGTTCGGCGTTGGTCTCGGACACGCTCTCGTACAGGTCCATGCCGGTCATGTCGGGCATCATCAGGTCGCACAGGACCAAGTCGAAGCGCCTGCCACTGCATGCAGCCAGGGCATCGCGGCCATTGGCGGCGAGGGTCACGTCCTGTTCGCGCAGAATCCAGCGGACCAGGCTCAGGATGGACGGCTCGTCATCGACCACCAGCACACTGAACCCGGGCTGGACTTCGACATCGGCGGTCGTCGCATCGACAAAGGTGTTCTGGGTGGTGCTGGGGAGGCGCACGGTCACCGTGGTGCCCTCTCCCTCGACGCTGGCGATCTGCAGGTCACCGGCCATTCCGCTGACGATTTCCTGGCTGATGGTCAGGCCCAGGCCCGAGCCGCCGCCCACGGGCTTTGTGGTGAAGAACGGCTCGAGCACACGCTCCCGCACAGCATCCGAGATGCCGCAGCCGGTGTCTCGAATCGACACCACCACCTCGTCCTGTTGGGAGGTGACCTCGACGACGACCTGATTGTTGGCGGTGTTCCCCGCCTCGATCGACTGTGCGGCGTTGACAAGCAGGTTGACGAACACCTGCACAGCGCGTTCTTGCTGCCCGAGCACAAAGGGCACTTCGTCCAGCTTCAGCTCCAGCTCAGCCCGATGCCTGAACTCGGCCCGGGCCATTGCCGCCGCCGCTTCGATGGCAATGCGCACGTCGAAGGGCTCGGACTTGCCGTCGGAAACGCGCGCGAATCGGGACAGGTCACGGACGATACGAGCGACCCGCTGGGCGCCCTCGCGAGCCTGTTCGACCGCCATCCCTACCTCGCCGTCCCGGGGAAGTTGGTCAGCGACTCGCGCCAGATTGCCCAGCACATAGGTGAGCGGGTTGTTGATCTCGTGTGCCACCCCAGCTGCCAACGAACCGACCGAGGCCAGTCGATCCGCCAATTGAAGCCGAACCGCCATGGCCCGCGCCCCGTCCTCGGCCGCCTTGCGCTCGGTGATGTCGACAAAGGTGACGACTGCCCCCCGCCCGCCGGGCATCTCTTGGGGAATCGCGGTGAAGACGCCCCAGCGAACCTCGCCACTCGGCTGCTCGACGCCAATGGTCCGCGGCGCCTGGGGCTCGCCTGTCATGAGGCAGCGCGAGACGGGGTAGTCGGATGGTGGGCAGTCGCTGCCATCCTCGTTGTAGGTCTTGCCTGCGAAGTCGACGGTGTAGCTGGCGGTCAGCTCGTCGTAGTTCAGGCCCAAGAAGCGGCAGGCCTGCTCGCTGGCGATGGTGATGGCGCCCAGCGGGCTGACCTGCACGATGCCACCGGGCACGGCGGCAAGGGCACGCTCCAGGTCGTCGATTCTTCCCTGCAGCTTGGCGAGCTTGTCGCTGTCGCTCATGTGCGCCTCCTTCTGGGTCCCAGAACACCCAGCATGATGAAGCCTCCGATGGCGGCAAATCCGCTGATCGACGCGGTGCTGTCGCAGCCTCCGCAGCCCAGCAGGCCTGTGCTCGTGCACCGGTTCGCGGTCACGCAGGTCGCAGTGCCCGTGCAGTCCGCGTCTGTGCTGCAGCGTCCCTTGGCCTCGTTCACCGTGAAGGTGCATGGCTCGGCGGTCTCGGGCATCATTCCGCCGCAAGCCCACTCCTGCACGTCGACGCACAAGCCGACCGAGCGGCAGCCTTGGCCGTCTGCGCAGTCGGATTCGGCGGCGCAGGTCGTCGCCTCACACCAGGTGCCGGCGTGACTCGACCGTCCCGATGAGCCCAGCGGGCAGTTGTTCGGCTCCATCGGAATGGCATCGGCGAACGCCACCGGCGCGGCCAACCACAGCGCAAACAGAACGGACGTCATGGGCTCTCCAGCTGTCGACCTTCACAGCGCCGGCTGTAGGCCTGTCGCAAGTCCTCCGAGGACTGCGATGGTGCCTCTATACCAAAGCGTTGGGTTCATTCCACCTCGATTTTCCGCCCGCGCTCCTCGATCTGCATCCACTGCTTGACGCAGTCGGGACCCGGCCCCGGGGCGGGCTTGTCCAGATGGTCCAATAGGTGGGCCACTCGGGCTGCAAGCGCAGGATCTTGCTGACGAACATCGAGCATCAGCAGGCCGTCTGCGCGCACCACAGAATCCGTCGCTGAACCAAAGCAGAGTGACGCGGACTCGGTGTGACCAATCAGGGCCAAGATGCGCCTCGAGCGCTCAGCATCGGACGCAAAACCCGCCGGGCAGCGCTCAGGGGTCGCACAGCCCGAGAGCAGCAACCACCACAGAATCACCCAGCGTTCCGCGCTTCGAGCAGCCACCGGAATGCGGCTTCGGACTCGGGCAGCTCGAACTCGTAGCCACTGTCGAGCAACTTTTTGGGCACTGCCCGCACAGAGTGCAAGAACAGGCTCTCGCCCAGCTCGCCAAAGGCGCCGCGCAGGACCCACTTGGGTGCGTGGGTGCGCACCTTGCGGTCGAGGGCGCGGCCGAGTGCCTCGCTCCAGTCGCGGTTTGTCGGGGGCTCTGGCACACAGCTGTTGATGCCGCCCGTCAACTCTGGGTGGTTCAGCACGTGCATAAACGCGCCCACACAGTCCCGAATGGTCGTGAAGGGCAAGTACTGTGACCCGTCTCCCAACCAGCCGCCAATCCCCAGGCGGAAGGGCTGCAGCATCAAAGGAAAGGTCTGGCCAAAGGGGTCGAGCACCACGGCCATGCGCACCACTGCGCCACGGCACTCGAGGGTTGAGGCCGCAGTCAGGTGGGCCTGTTCCCACGCTTGGTCGAGCTCTGACAGGAACCCAGAGTTGCCTGGGCTCGCGTCGTCTTCGAGAATCTCGTCGCCGCGGTCGCCGAAGTATCCGAGGCCGCCTGCACCGATGAAGTGCTTGACCGGCGCCCGCACCGCCTGCAACGAGCTGACGATGGCGTTGGTCGACTCGATGCGGCTCTTGTACAGCTCGGCGCGGCGTCCCGTCGTCCATGGACGAGTGCCGATGGGCGCGCCGCAGAGGTTGAACACCACCTCGACGTCTTCGAGTCGCGACACGTCATGAGCACCCCGGTTGAGGTCCCACTTGATGTGATTGTCAGCACGGGGACGTCCCCGCGTCAGGATCAGAACGTCATCGCCGCGCGCTTGCAGCACGCTGGCGAGCGCAGTGCCAATCATGCCGGTGCCACCGGTGATCGCTACACGCACGGGTCCTCGCTCCTTGATTTGGGCACCCCGAATAGCACGGGTCGGGCCGCCAGGTATTGAAATGCCAATGGCCGGCCCAAGGACGGAGGGGTACTGTGCTCGCTTCCAAGGGGGTCAAATGGGCGGGTCCGACTCGCAGCCGAGCGCCATGTACTCGGCATTGCGTCACGAGACGGACAAGCAGGCCTGGGTGGACTGGCTGTTCACAAAGGTCGCGCCAGGCTACGACCTCGGCAACGACATCATGTCTTTGGGCTGGCACACACGCTGGAAGCGGCGGCTGCTTGAGTACGCCGATCCGAAACCCGGCATGCGGGTACTCGACCTGGCCTGCGGCACCGGCGACGTGACCTGGATGATCGCAGAGCGCATCGGCGATCAAGGCGAGGTGATCGGCTCGGACATCAACGCCGCCATGATGGAGCTGGCCGAGCCCAAGCGGCCCGAGGGCACCGACAACGTGCGCTTCGTCCAGAACGACGCCGGAGAGCTGCCGTTCGAGGACAACAGCTTCGATCTGGTCACCATCTCCTATGCAGGTCGTGGATTCCCCGATTGGCCGGCAGTCGTCCGGGAGTGCTTCCGTGTGCTCAAGCCCGGCGGGGTCATCTGGAATCTCGACTTCGCCCGCCCTCCCTTCAAGCCATGGGACCTGACCTACCGCGGGTGGATGCTCGGAAGCGGAGCTCTGCTAGGCACCGTGCTGCACGGCGACCCGCGCTGCTACATGTACATCCCGGCCTCCATGGCCCACTACAAAGGGCAGCGCTGGCTGCGAGACGTCATGAGTGAGCAGGGCTTCGAGGTCGAACTCATCGAGACTTGGTTCTGCCTGATGGCCTACAACAAGGGCACCAAGCCCGCATGAGGGTGTTCTGCACCCTGCAAAGCGCCAACGCAGCGGGCTGCGAGACCCCCGCGCTGCACGATGGCGTCCGGGGTGCTGCGGCCTTTGCCAACAGATGCCGAGATCGCGGCGTCGAAGGATGGGTGGTCGCCACCACCCCCACTGAAGTCCGAGCCCTCGCCGAGCTCGATGTCGGCCTGTGGCTGCGTGGCAGCGAGGCCGCGGATTCGGACTCCGACTTCACAGCGCTCATCCTGATGCGCGCGGCACGGGGCACCCGCTTTGTCGTCGAAGGCCTGGGCACTCGAGGCGCTGCGGCCTCCATCGCCATCGGTGCCGCCGGAATCGTGCTGGACACCCATTTTTGGGGGCTGGCCCCGGTCTCGGACGCACGTCGACTCCAGATCGCCCGTGGGTCCAGGAACCGAGCCGCATCGACCCCTCAGAACATCGCCGAGGCCGCCCGCTACTCCCACTGTGCTGACGCGAGCGCGGTCGTGCGGGCTGTTCGTGATGCGGTCACGGCTCACTTGGCGCTCGTTCCCTCACACCATCCGCTGCGGCCCGAGTGCCGTCCGCTGGGCACCCGTGTGCCCATCGTGCAGGGACCGATGGCCAACGTGTCGGAGCGTGCGGGACTCGCTCGAGCGGTGGCCGCCGCCGGTGGACTGCCATTTGCAGCCCTGGGCGCCCTGTCCGTCGACCAAGCCCGCGACGTGCTGGCCGACATGGGCACGCTCACAGCGCCTTGGGGAGTCGGCATCATCGGCTTCGACGTCATGCCCCATCGCGACGCCCACATCGAGTTGGTGGCGGCGGCCAATCCAGGGCCAATCATCGTCGCCGGAGGAACGCCACAGCTGACCCGTCGCATGCAGGACCAGGGCCTCGAACCGTGGCTTCACACGCCCTCGCCTCGCCTCGCCAAGATGGCACTCGCACGGGGCGTCAAGGCGGTCATCTTCGAGGGCCACGAGGCTGGAGGCCATGTCGGCCAGCTGACCTCGGTCGGACTGTGGGAAGAGGGATTGGCGGCAGTCGAAGCGTCGGACGCCGACCCTCTAGTTGTGCTCGCAGGAGGCATCGGCGACGCGCTCTCGGCGGCATTCGCGGCAGCCATGGCGACCCCGGCCGCTGCAGGCGGAGCCCGAATCGCCTTGCAGGCGGGCACCGCTTTCTTCTTTACCCACGAGATCCTCGAGGCCGGGCAGATCACCCCCTCGTACCAGCGGGCGGCCCTGGCAGCCGAGGGCAGCGTCTTGGTCGGCTCGACGGTGAACCTGCCCCTGCGCTGCAGCCCGAACCAGTTCACAACACAAGCCCGCGAGCAAGAGGCCGCTTGGCTGCAGCGGGGATTGCCACTCGCCGAGCGACGGGAGCGCGTCGAGCACCACAACCTGGGCCGCACTCGGCTGGCCGCCAAGGGAATCGAGCGCAACCCCAACTGGGATGGACGCGACCCCGGCTCCCGCTACCAAGCCGTGCGACGCCCCGAACAAGCTGCGATGGGCGCCTTCACCATGGGGTTGGGTGCCGTCGTCACCCACGCCATTCGGTCAGTCGCCGATGTCATCGACGAGCTGTCATCGGGCGCCGCAGCGCTGCTGAGCGCGGGCCAAGCCACAACCGGCGCCTGGGCACCACCATCACCGGTTTCTGGCCGCCCCGATGCTGCTGCCGCGCCCGATGAACAGCCGGTTCAGCTGGGCAACAACGCCACCGCTCCTCCCTCACATGCCACGGCGGACATCGCGATTGTGGGCAT
>CAYYHT010000342.1:0-8176 GCA_964471355.1 uncultured Enterobacteriaceae bacterium | reverse complement strand
GTCACTCCGTAGCGGTCATCGCCGCTCCGTCATCCAGGCTCGTCGCCGCCACCTTGGCAATGGCCGCCACGTCGTCCAACATTGCGAGTAGCCCGCTCACTCCACCCTCACGGGGCGCGTCGTACCGTCTCAGGATATCCGCCGCACCTTAGTTCTTGACGACCCTGTCCAGAATGTTTAGGGTGGGTTCATGGGCAGACCGAGAGAGTTCGATCGAGAGGAAGCACTGCAGACCGCGATGCGGGTCTTCTGGGCGCACGGCTACGAAGCCACCTCGATGACGGACTTGCGCAAGGCCATCGGCATCGGTCGGCAGAGCCTGTACGACACCTTCGGCGACAAGCAAGCCCTGTTCGCCGAGGCCCTCGAACACTACGTCGGCATGGGCGAACAAGGCATGAAGCAGGTGCTGGCGGGCAAGGATGGCCTGACCGCTGTGCGCGCCTTCGTGCTCCTGACGACCGAGCGACTCGCCAGCGGTGGGCCGGTTCCCGGCTGCATGATCGTCAAGACCTGTGTCGAGCTTGCCCCTCACGACCCTGCGGTGGCTGCCCGTCTTCGCACCGGCCTGTCGCAAGCCAGGGAACAGCTCGAGGCTGCCTTGCAACGCGCTCAGAACGCCGGCGACCTGCGTGACGGGCTCGAACCGGCCGACGCTGCGTCCTTTCTGGCCACCGTCGTTCATGGCCTGGCAGTCAGTGCCAGTGCCGGCGTCTCTCCCGACGAGCTGCGGTCCGTGGCGGCTGTCGCGCTCTACAGCTTGACCTGAAACCCCCCTTTTTTGAAAACATTCTGGACAATCCTGTCCAAAAGGAGTCTCATTTGACCATCAAATCCGTCCTCATCACTGGTGCAAACGCGGGCCTGGGCAAGGAATCTGCGCGTCTCATGGCGCTGCGTCCCGAGACCGAACGCGTGCTGCTCGCTTGCCGCAATCCCGAGCGCGCCGAGGCGGCGAAGGCCGAGCTCGAGCAGGCCACGGGTCGCAAGATCTTCGAGATCGTGTTGATGGACGTGACGGACATCGCCGGGGTCCGCAAGGTCGTCGATGGTCTCACCGAGCCCATCGACGGTCTGATCATGAATGCGGGCGGTGCCGGTGGTGCCGGCGCCGGCGACATGACCCCCGAGGGCGTGCGTTGGCTGTTCTCGGTGAATGTGCTGGGGCATGCGGCGCTTCTCGAAGCACTGCTGGAGCAGGGCAAGCTCACCCAGGCCGCCATTTTCGCCAGCTCCGAGGCGGCGCGTGGCATTCCCGCGATGGGCTTTGCGCGTCCCGACCTGCCCGAGTCTTCCGTCGACGACTTCCTCGATGTCGCCAAGGGCAGCGCCCGAGCCTTCGACCCCATGAAGGACTACGGACCGGTCAAGTACGTCGGGACGCTCTGGATGAGCGCCATGGCCCGCAAGCACCCGAACATCCGCTTCGTGTCGGTCAGCCCCGGCATGACGACGGGTACCAATGCGGCCGAAGAGGCTCCTGGCATCCAGAAGGTGATCTTCAAGTACATCGCCTTCCCGGTGATGACCTGGCTGGGCCGAGCCCATGGCGTCGAGACCGGCGCCCAGCGCTACGTCGATGTGCTTGTGGACGACAAGTACACCTCGGGCCGCTTCTACGCCAGCCCCTGGCCCTCGACTTCTGGGCCGCTCGTCGACCAGGCCGAAATCTTCGCCGACCTGGACAACAAAGCCTTCCAGGACAATGCGAGCACGGCCGTCGCGTCCTTCTTGTAGGCCCGGATCGAGAGTCCAGTCCCTCCAGATGACGAAGCCCCATCCGGGGTGCTTGCGTACGGTTTTTCGAAGAACCCGCTGCTGGTGCCCGTCCGAATGGCAGACACCGGAGGTACCACATGACTGCATTCATCGGATTCGCGCTCGCAGCCTACGCCACCACCGTGTTGCTGATGGCGCTCTCGGGCGATCCACTAGTGACCGAGCACGTGCGCTCCCGCTGGCTGGTGGCTGTGTTCGGCACGGTCGCCACCCGTGCGCTCGTGGCGGCGGCGGCGGTCTACGGAATCGGCTTCGGCCTGTGGTTCGCGACAGGCGTGGCGGTCTCGTAGGCACGGGCGTGGCAGCGGGATTCCCTCTGGCCATGCCTCCCCCGAGGGGGACCTCACCATTTCGATCTGTCAGGGCCCGCCCGAAGTCAGGGGCAGGTGGTCCAGGTGTACGTCTGGCGCCCCTCGATAGTGCCGTCACGCCCCTGGTCGTATTCTTCCGTGAATGCGTTGCCATCGGCGTCGAGCACGATGTTGGCGATCGCCCAGGCCGCATCTGCGCTGTCGAGACCGTAGGCGGTCTGGATGTGGGAGCCGGAGGAGTCATAGGACCATTCGATGCGTCGATCGAGGGCGCCGTCACCGTCCGAGTCGACCTCGTACAGGGTCTGATTGGAGTCGGCGTTCCACGACCGGTTCTCAAGGTAGTCGAGGCTGCCGTCGACGAAGTTGCCGTCGGGGCCGTCCCGCGTCTCGGAGAGCACGTTGCCATTGGCGTCATAGGTCCAGACGTGGCGCTGGTCGAGCACGCCGTCGAGGCCGTAGTCGTGCTCCTTGGTCAGCCGATTGAGGTCTGCATCACAGGTGTAGTTTTCGGTCCAGGAGCTGGCTGTGCTCCCAGGCCAAGTGAATGCTTGCTGAAGCATGCACCCGGTCGTGTCGTAGGTCCACAGGGTGGCGAAGCCCTGACTGGTCTCGTTTTCGATCCTGTTGTCATCGGCGTCGTAGGTCCACTCTCCCCATTGGTCGACCGTGCCGTCCGCACCTTCGTCTGTCTCGGTTCGGATGAGGTTGCCGCGCGCGTCGTAGATCATGGTGTTTCGTCGGTCCACAATCCCGTCGCCGTCGTGGTCTGTGTCCGTCTGGGTCTTGTTGTCGCTGGCGTCGTAGACGTGTTCGGCGGACCATTCGGGCACGCCATCGCCGTCGTTGTCCTGCTCTGCCCGCAGCAGATTGCCGTCGGTGTCGTAAAAAAACCTCCGCAGCGGAGGTATAGGCGCGCACGCGACATGTCATCCCACGCCGATCTCACAAGTGAGGGTCTTCGCGAGTCGCGGCACGCCGAGGTGAGCTAGGGCCGTCTAGAACCATGCGGCGAAAAAGACGTCCCAGAGGGTGTACTTTCGAGCGAGTAACGTGCCCTCCTCCCGCTGCGCGATGCGGCGTCCGGCGCGGCGAGATGGACCGCAGTCGCCTACTTCGCGGACCTTCAAGCCCCTGGTGGTTTCGGAGACGGCGAAGCCACAGGTCAGGTCGCGTGCAGACAGAAGCGTCTTCGTCTCAGGGATGGGCATCGACCACTCCGCCAGCTCCGTTGCGACGATCTGCTGTCCCTGGGTGCGGTCGTTGGCACGAACGAGCGCGTCCAGGGCCAACTCCCCTTGAAACGCCACGAGCACCCGAGTCGGCGAGTTCGTCCGGGCTCGCTGCAGGTGGCGGGCCAGCTGTTCGACCTCGATCTCGGTCGCATGGGCTGAGCGGGTCTGAGCCTCTGCTGGCAGAGAGAGGACGGCGAGGGCGATGAGGGTCAGCATGGGAAGCTCCTGTTGTGTTGCTCCTAAAAGCAACATCCATACCGAGGGAAGAACGCCATCTTTCCGCTGAACATCCGTCTGGCGCGAAACAGTCGTTGACGGTTGGTCCTGCATCATGGACACGCGCGTGCCGTGACTGACCGCGGATCAGGCTGAGCAGTCGGTCTTCCAGGGCACGCGCCCGCCGACTCCGCCGTACTGCGACACCGACAGTTCTTGCGTCTTACCGTCGATGAGGAGCGTCACCGTGCCGTCCGTATAGGTCCAGGTGCCCTTCTTGGGCTGACCCTCAGGACAGCTGTCGTCCCCGCCGCAGTAGATGAAGAAGCCGCCCGACGTGTAGCGGGTCTCAGCGGTGCCGTCTTCGGACAGTTCCAAAACGCTCGTCGTGTTGATCGTGCCGTAACCAAGGGCGAACAGCGGCTCTGCGGCGAGAGCCTTCCTGGCGGCCTCGTCGCCAAGGGTTCCGCCTGCCTGCAGGCGCTGCAGGGCGAACAGGTGGCGCACTTTGTCGAAGTCGCTGTCCTGGGCCATGCGCTTGCGCCGCTCAGGGTCGCGCGCAGCCACCATAAGGTGACTGATGATGTCTCGCTTGAGCGCCATCACCGTCGTGCCGCAGGCCCCCTGTTCGCCGAAGGCCTTGGCGAGTCCCGCAGCCAGATTGTACCGGAGCATCGCGTGGTTCGGGTAGGTCTCGACGCCCGTCGTCCAGGCTGAGACGGCGCCTTCAAGGTCACCCGATTTGTACGCCTTGTATCCTGCGTCATTCTTCGCGTTGGCTGCCTCGAGCTCGCTCTCGCCCATGGCCGGCAGTGGCTCGAGCGGTCCGAACAGCGGCGGCTCACTCTCCTCCTCGGCCTCGACGGTGGCTGGCGGCGCCTCGGCGGTGGCGGGCGTCTCGACGGTGGGTGTTGCGACGGGCGCAGAAGCCCCCGTTGGCTCCGGCATCGCTCATTGGGGGAACTTCGTCGCCTCCGCAAGCCATCGCCAGCATCAGCAGAAAAGATCGGGTCATGGGTCAGTCCTCCGCACGGGCTCCCACCATATCGGAGGCAAAATCGGATGTCTTACCGCTTTTGCAGTCACGCCGGGTATCTCGGCCGTCGAGCGGCTCGGCACGGTAGCTGTTCGAGACACAAGACCGACAAAGGCCCGACAGAGTCAACGCGCCCTCCAGCGTAGGTTGTTTGAGACAGCGAACCGCGCTCCCTCGAAAAGAGATGGGCGCTTTGAGACGGGCAGGCCGGGAGCATCTCCGGAGCTGCCCGCAGCCTGGGCTTGCCAAGAGCGACGCTCAGCCGCAGCATGACTGCCCTCGAGGCAGACCTCGGTGTGCGGCTGCTGCATCGCAACACCCGCCGTCTCGTGCTGACGCTTGCTGGCGAAGAGCTGCACCGCCGGGCTCGTCGAATCGTCGCCGACGCCGCCTGGAATGCCGTTCGAAGACTCGACGATGTTCCCCGCGGCCTGTTGCGGGTGTCGGCTTCGGGCCAGTTCTTGAATGAGCTGTTCGTCGACTTTCTGCGGGAGTTTCCGGAGGTGCTGCTCGAGGTTCGGGCCACGACCCGTCATGTCGACCTCGTCGCAGGGGGTGTCGACGTGGCGGTGCGATTCGGCACAGTGCGTGACCCCAACCTCATCGTGCGCAAAGTGGCTGCTGGCCGGCGCGTTGTGGTGGGCACTCCCGCATATCTGGATGCTCGCGGACGTCCGTCCAAGGCCGCGGACCTGGCCCGCCATGAGTGCATCGTCGGATTCGCTGGCGAATGGTCGCCGACGCGGACCTGGCCGTTGCTTGACGGCAGCCGGGTTCGTGTGGGTGGACGCCTCGCGGGCAACCAGATCACCCTCAGCCATCGTGCAGCGCTCGGAGGATTGGGTCTGGCACTGCTGCCTGTCGACCTGGTCGGTTCGGACGTCAGCGCAGGTCGGCTCGAGGTGGTGCTCGAGGACACAGTGGGCAGCGACGCTTCGGTGAGTGTGGTGTACGCCGACCGTGAGTTCATCGATCCCCAGGTGAGGGTGTTCGTGGACCGCGCCGTTCCGGTGATCGAGAAGCACTTTGCGACGATGATGGCCTAGCGTTGAGCGGATGCGCCGTCCCGATTGGTTCGTGCCTCTCGCCCACGCGCTTCTGGCCTTCGCCTTCGCAGCCACCACCCTGATGGCGTTCATGCAGGGCGGCCTGCTCGGCTCCGGCGCTCAGCCAGTCTGGGGCACCATCGGACCGCTCACTGCGATGCTCATGCTCGGCACCCACCACGACGCGGTGAGCATCCTGTTCGCGGACCTCGTCGGCTTCACCCGTCTGTCACAGGAGCTTTCCGCCAGCGACCTCGTCGGAGTGCTCGACGAGCTCTTTGCCGAGATCGACGCGCTGGTCGACAAGCACGGCGTCGAGAAGATCAAGACCATCGGCGACTGCTACATGGTCGCGAGCGGACTTCCCGACCCCCGAGAGGACCACGCTCCGGCCCTGGCCGACTTCGCGCTCGACCTGCGCGACCTCATCGTCGGCCGAGACTTCAACGGCCGACAGCTGGGCTTCCGAATCGGCATGCCCACCGGGCCCGTCGTGGCCGGCGTCATCGGCACCAAGCGCTTCTGCTACGACATCTTTTATGGCTAGCGCGTGAGCCACCACACAAGGGATTCGTAGCCTCCCAAGTATGGAACGGCGGTGCCCTCTGATGTGCCCGACTCGTCGAATACCGTCGCGTCCGCACCCACCAATCCGCGGACAAGGATGCGGCCGTCGTCGGCCTCGGCCGCAGACAGGTCGTAGACCTCCTCGGTGCTGGTGTGCACCCGTCGGACCCATTCCAGCGAGCCATCTGCCGGTGCCTGACGCGCCAGAACGCCGACGGAACGGTCTGTGTCCCCAGTCACCGCGATGGGATTGCTGCCGTTGACGTCGAGGATGCTGTCGCCGTATTGCCAGGAACTGCCGATGTAGAAGGCTCCGTCTTTACCAAATGAGGGGTGTGACAACAGCAGGTCCGACGTCGAGATGTGAGGGGTGAGCCACATCAGGTCGCCGTCGAGGGTCCACACGCCTGTGAAGCTCATGTAGCCGTCGTTCGGAGCCGCCGGTGCCGCAACGACAAGCTGGTCGCTCTCGCCCTGATTCCAGGTTGTTGTGACAGCGGTTCCGTAGGCCGCCACACCCAGGCGGTCGGGGCCCACAGCGATCCCCCGTGTGTCGATCCATTGGTCGGTGGCGTGCTCGCGCATCCACTCCAGGCTGGTGTCTGAGGCGAACCGGGCCAAGACCAACGAAAACGGCGCTGCGGTGGCAGTGGTGGCGTCTCCCGCGATGATTTCACTTCCCTGTCCGAGGCTGAACAAGCCGACGCATCCGCCGTCATCGGTCGCAGCGACACCCTTGAGGCCCCGGATGGGGGTCGTACCGCCGGCGGTGACAAAGCTTCGCAGCTGGGCGATGGTCCCGTCCGCATCGATCCATGCGAGCCAGGAGCCACTAGAGGTCGTCGGGAGCGTCTGGTTGCCATTGGGCCCAGTCAGGGTGGAGTCCCCGAGGTAGAGGCCGCCTACACATGCCGACCCGTCGGACCGAGAATGGACACTGAGCTCATATTGAAGATTGCTCGGGGTGTCTTGAGTCAGCGTCCACAGCGGGGTCAGGTCTGTGTCGAGCGCTAGCACCGTCGCCGCCTTCCCGTCGGTGGTGGCATCTAAGATCAGCTCATCGCCGGTTCCCGGGGCGAACGTCACCGTGTTGTTGTTGAACCAGACCGATAGATACAGCCGGCTGCCAGCTCCAGTGACGTCGGCGGTGTAGCTCGCGGCGCCGGGGTCAAAGACCAAGGTCTGTGTGACGGTGCCGGTGCTGTCCAGCTTGAGCACATGGCCGCCCCGGCCGCTGGCAGTGGAGGTGAACGTTCCGCTGGTCAGGCCAAGATCGGCGTTGCGGAACGTACCTCCAACGTACGCGTCATTCCCCAGGAAGATGGCGGAGCCGGTACCTGACTGGATGGTGTCTGGCACCGTCGTGACCGAGACCGTCGCTGTGGCTGTGGGCGCCACGTAGACGCAATCCGAGCCCTGCAGCGTGTGGTAGGGCAAGCAAGTGGGATCGGTGTCGGTGTCTGTGTCGGTGTCTGTGTCGGTGTCTGTGTCGGTGTCCGTGTCCGTGTCCGTGTCGGTGTCGGTGTCGGTGTCTGTGTCGGTGTCGGTGTCGGTGTCCGTGTCTGTGTCCGTGTCCGTGTCGGACTCGCCGCCGTCTCCGGTGTCGTCGTTGTCGGACGGGGGCACACAGGCCGCCCACAGGGCGGTCAGGAACAACAGTGGAAGTGCGCGCATGTGGACCCCGAGAGCAGTGGTGTCGGACAATAGCCTGCAGCAGGTGCGCCCATCTCGTTCAACATTGGGAAACACCACCTGCCGGATTCTCGGACCTCGATGGCGACTGCAATGACGGCGACGCCGACATCAGTTCGGATGCCGACGACGCGTGTGGTGATGGCGTCGACAACAACTGCAACGACTTCATCGACGACGGCACGGATTGGTCGTGGTACCTCGACGAGGATGGAGACGGCTTCGGCAGCGACGGCATCCAGGTCGATGGCTGCTTTGCACCCGGCCCCGACTGGGCGCGGTCGAACACCGACT
>CAYYHT010000341.1:0-8183 GCA_964471355.1 uncultured Enterobacteriaceae bacterium | reverse complement strand
CTCGGCGCCCCAAGCGCTCACCCAAGACTGGATCAAGGTGACCCTGCTGCCCTGAGCTGCACGTCGGACTTGACCGAATCTTGGAACCTGAGGCGCCCCCCAGGCCGTGGAAACTAGGCCTGGGGGGGCGTTCTCCGTTAGATGACGAAAGTGACATTTTCGCACTGAAAGATCTGCCGATGTAGCGAGTCAGCTACAGCTGGCCCGCGCCCCTAGCGCCCGGGCAGCTCCCCACCACCACACCACGGCCGGTCCGGTTGCCCTCACATGCCTAGCCACCGACCTCTCGGCAGCTACGTCTCTTGAGCTGGACGATCGCCATCAGTGCGACCGCGTTCGTCGCCACCGCCTGGGCCGCCCTGTCGTTGCGGCGCCGCGAGCTGTCGCACATGCGCGACCGCCTGGCGGACCGGACCACGGCCATCGATCGCGGCAGCCACCAGGCGCGGCTGCAGTATCCACACATCGACCTCGCTCTCTGCGGCGGGTGCGCCACGTGCATCAGCGCTTGCCCGGAGCAAGGCGTGTTGGAGCTGATCCACGGCCAAGCTGTGGTGGTCCACGGAGCGCGATGCGTGGGCCATGGCGTCTGCGCGGCTGAGTGCCCTCTGGGGGCCATCGCCGTCACGCTGGGTGATGTCACCGAGCGCGACGACATCCCAGCCCTCGACGACGCTCTGGGCGTTCCCGGTGTCGACGGCCTCTTTCTGGCAGGCGAAGTGACGGGATTCGCCTTGATTCGCACCGCGATCCAACACGGTCGCAACGTGGCCACAGCCGTTGCCGAACGGGTCGAGGAGATCGGCCGGGCCCACGCAGACAGCGACGACGACATCCTCGATCTGTGCATCGTCGGCGCTGGACCGGCCGGGCTGGCCTGTTCGCTCGAAGCCCGCTCGCGCGACCTCGACTTCGTCACCCTGGACAGGGAGAGCATCGGGGGCACGGTGGCCCACTACCCTCGACGAAAGCTGGTCATGACCCAGCCGGTCGAGCTGCCACTGCACGGCCTCCTCCGCCAGACCAGCTACCTGAAGGAAGAGCTGATGGATCTGTGGGCCGACGTCGCCACCCGACACGAGCTCCCCATGAAGACTGGCGTGAGCTTCCTGGGCCTGGAGCGTTCTGCCGAAGGCAACTTCACGGTGCAGACGAACCAAGGCGACGTACGAGCAAGAAATGTCTGCCTGGCTCTCGGCCGACGGGGCGAGCCGCGCAAGCTCGATGTCCCCGGCGAGGAGTTGCCCAAGGTCTCGTACAACCTGATCGACGCGCAGAGCTACCAGGGTCGGCGCATCCTCGTCGTCGGCGGCGGAGACAGCGCCATTGAAGCTGCCCTGGCTCTGTCGTCCCAGCCCCTCAACACCGTGACCATCAGCTATCGCAAGGCCGCGTTCTTCCGACTCAAGGCCCGAAACGAGGAGCGCCTCGCCGAGGCCGTGGCCTGTGGTCAGATCGAGACGATCTGCGAGAGCGCCGTCACGGGCATCGAGCAGCAGCGTGTGCTGCTGGAGCGCAGCCAGCCCAGCGGCACCGAGCAGCTAGAACTTGCGAACGACGATGTCTTCATCCTCGTGGGCGGCATCGCTCCATTCTCGTTGCTCAAGTCCTCCGGGGTGTCGTTCGACCAGAGCGCCGCACCACAGACGGTCTCGCCCGCCCCCCGCAGCGCCGGCCTCGCCAGGGGCCTGGCCTTCGCGCTGCTATTCAGCCTGGCCGCAGGGGCCTGGGCATGGTGGAACGCCGACTACTACACCCTCCCAGCGAACGAACGGGCAGACTTCCCCGCCCATGCCTGGCTGCGACCTGCAGGCGGTGTGGGTCTGTTCTTTGGAGTGGCCGCAACCGGGCTGATCCTGGTCAACCTGGCCTACCTGCTGCGGCGCTCGCCTCGCGTTCGTTTCAGCTTCGGATCGCTGCAGACCTGGATGACGTCGCACCTGGCCACGGGCACCCTGGCCTTCTTGCTGGCTCTGCACCACTGCGGCATGGCTCCCAGCAGCACGGCAGGCGGTCACGCATTCATCGCCATGGCTGTCCTTGTCGCCAGCGGAGTCGTAGGCCGCTATTTTTACGCCTGCGTCCCCCGCGCAGCCAACGGCCGCGAGCTGGAACTCGAAGAGGTGAGACAGGATTTCACCTCGGCATCCAGCGAGTGGGATCGCATCAACGTCGGCTTCGCCCAACGAGCCCGGGCCGAGTTCGAGGGCATGCTCGACGGCGGCCGCTGGGAGACGTCTTGGTTTCGTCGCCTGGGCGCTCTGATCCGGCTACAGGTCAACTCACGCAAGGCACTCTCCACACTGCGTCGCAACGCCGTCGCCGAAGGGCTGCCGGAGGATCAGATCGAGGCCTTTCTCGAGCTGGGACGGCGGGCAAGAACCACGGCGCTGATGGCCAGCCACCACGAAGATTTGCGCGGCCTGCTGGCGTCGTGGCGCTACGTCCACCGTTGGATGGCCCTGCTGATGGTGATCCTCGTGGGAACGCACATCGCCGTGGCTCTGCGCTACAGCGAGATCCTGAGCTAGGTCCCGATGAAGATACACGCCTCAAGACTACTGCTCACGGCGATCTCATTGGCGGTCGTGCTGTTCCTCTCCTTGCGCGACATCCGCAGCCCACAGCCTGGGCCACTCTCACGCACGCACGCTCAACTGGATGCGTTGCTCGGCGCCGACAATTGCGCGACCTGTCACGGTGACAATTCACGGACCATGGCCCAGGCCTGCCAGGTCTGCCATGAGCCCATCCGCGCCGATCGCCAACGTGGTTCTGGGCTACACGGATCGCTCCCCAACAAGCTCTCCCTCGACTGCGCCAGCTGCCATGGTGAGCACCTGGGGCGCTCCTTTCAGCCCACGAGCGAACGGAGTTTCCGTCTCGCAGGCGTGCCAGACCAGGCCCTCTTCGACCACGGCCTGCTGGGCTACCAGCTCGTGGGACGCCACACCGAGCTGGCCTGCGAGGCCTGCCACGAGAGCGCCAGGTCGCCCCGACTGAGCGAGGGCCAGCAGCGCTTCGGCGGGCTCTCCCGAGCCTGCTCCGCTTGCCACGAGGACGTTCACGAAGGACGTATGACACCCGACTGCGCTGCGTGCCACGACCCGGCGCAACCGTTCGAGCAGATCGCCTCCTTCGAACACGCCTCGGTCTTTGCAGACGACGGCGCACACCGAGCGGCCACTTGTGCCGAGTGCCACCCTGGCGAAGGCGCGCACGCCATCGATGTGCTGCTCAGCCAGGGCGTCGGCCCTATCGCTCGCTCATGCGTCGCCTGCCATTCATCCCCTCACGGGGCAGGATTCATCGAGTCACTGGCCCTCACTGAATCAGTGACCGCGGACAACAGCTGCGCGCTCTGCCACGACGCCACACACGAGGGCTTCGCTGGCCAAGGGCAGCTGATGCCCCCCTCGCTCCACGAGGCCAGCGGCTTCTCCCTTGAGCCGCCTCACGGACTCCTGAGCTGTGAGGACTGTCACGGGCCCTCGCTGACCTCCCCTGCAGTGGTCTTCTCAGAACGATTCCCGGGGCGTAGCGACAGTGAGTGCGCGAGCTGTCACGACGACCCACACGGTGGACAGTTCGACGACATCAACGCCGTAAGCACTGACTGCCTCGCCTGTCATGGCAAGCTCTCGTTCCGCCCCTCGCTCATCGACATTGAGCGACACACCGCCACCGATTTCCCCCTGGTCAACAGCCACCAAGCCGTGGGCTGTGACAGCTGCCATCTACCTGACAGCAGCTCCCCCGATGCTCATCGCGTCTTTCGCAACACGCCCACGAGCTGCGCGCTGTGCCACGTCAACCCCCACCCGGGTGCCTTCGCTGACACTGCGGCTGGCGACCTGATGGACTGCGCCCGCTGCCACCAAACCACGCTCTTCGCGGAGATCCCAGCAGGGACCTTCGACCATGGCATTGACGCGGGCTTTGTCCTCGACGGCGCACACCTGAGCGCTGACTGCGAAGCCTGTCACCCTCGTGCGCCTCGGTCCGACAGCATGGGCCGCAGGTTTGGGCGGGTGGAGATCACCCCTGGACTCGCTGCTGGCCTCGGAGCTGGTGCCTGCGAAAACTGCCACGCCGATGTGCACGACGGGCGCCTGCAGGGCCGCTCGCTCGGCCAGGGGACCGGTGAGCCAGCGGGCTGCGCAAGCTGCCACACGACGGCGGACTTCTCTGAGGTCAAGCCAGGGACGTTTGACCACGGGAGAGACGCAGGCTTCGTCCTCGACGGCGCACACCTGAGCGTTGACTGCGAGGCCTGCCACGAGCCCTCGAACCTGCCAGATGCGTCCGGGCGCAGCTTCGGCGTGATCAGCGACCTGATCCCAGCGCCGGTCACTCGCTGCAACAGCTGCCACCTCGACGCCCACTGGGGGAGCTTTGACGCCTACGCGCCCACCGACGCAGCGGACGACCAGGCGAGCTGTGCCACGTGCCATTCGACGACGTCCTTCGCGGACAAGGCGGCCGACCGTTTCGATCACCTGCAGTGGACAGGCTACGACGTGGGAGGTGGCCACGCCGCGGTGGATTGTGCCGCGTGCCATCTCCCCCTCGACGTTCCCGATGGGCGGGGGCGCACGACCATGCTCGCCGCTGGCCGCTCGTGCAGCGACTGCCACGAAGACCCCCACGTGGGACAGTTCGCCGAAGCCGGTGTCACGGACTGCGAGCGCTGCCACTCGCCCGCCGCCCTGCTCACCTTCGATCATGAGAGCGACAGCCGCTTCTCGATCGATGAACAGCACGGCGCCCTTGGCTGTGCCGATTGCCATCAACTCTGGCCCCTGCCATCCGGGGACGAGGCCGTCCGCTACAAGCCCTTGGGCCTCGATTGCGCCGACTGCCACGGGCCTACGGACCCGCCGCCCCTGACTCACCACGCCAGCTCACGCCCAGGGCAGCTGACGTATCGCGGCGGAGCTCGATGATGTCCCACGCCAGCCGCTACGCGCTGATCTGGCTGCACCTGCTCTGCTTCAACAGCATCGCCGTGGCCCAGACCTCCCCTGTCGACGAAGAGTGGATCAGGGTCGAGGTGCACGTGACCGCCGTGGCGGGTGACAGCGTCTACATCGACCTGGGGCGCGACGGAGGGCTGGAGCCCGGAGACACCCTGCGCCTGTTTCCCATTGGCTCCAGCGGGTTGGTGGGGTCGATTCGCATCGTCTCCCGCTCAAACGCTCGCGCAGTCGTCGACGGAGACCTCAGCGCGGTGGAGATTGGCACGGAGGGAGAGGTGCTCATCCCTGCTGAGCGCCGCGCGGACGACGAGAATGAAGACGAACCCACAGACGCCGACGAGGAGGCGCCTGGGACAGGTGACGAGCAGGAGCCCGAAGCACCGGCAGACGACAGCTCAGAGGCACTGGCCCCGCCCCGCCGTGTCGTCCCGGATCACCCGGCCTGGACGGCGCCGCCGAGCACCTGGGACCAGGCGGTCCCCTTGTTGGCCCCTGCAGAAGCCATCGAGCCCGAGGAGCGAGAGCAGCGCATCCGCGGGCGCTGGTTCAGCCGGGCCAGCATCAGCCAGGACGACGACTCGCCGGGCAACCGCTACACCCTGATCAGATCAGGGCTGGACGTGACCGTGGAGAACCCGTTTGAGCAGGGCGGTGAGTTCGAGCTCGATCTCGACTTCTTTCATCGGCGGGCCGATGTAGCCAGCGGTTCCAACGACAGCACCACCCGCTTTCGCCCCGACCGGGTCTCATACAAGTGGGGCGGATTGCGTCACCGCCCGGATCGCTGGCAGGTCGGCCGCTTCTTGCAGAACGAGTTCCCCGAGCTTGGCATCATCGACGGTGTGGAGTACGGGCGCCGGCTCGAGTCTGGCGACCGCTTCGGCTCCTCGTTCGGCTGGCTGCCCGAACCCGATGATGATCTGGGCTCGGGGGACGATCTGGCAGCCGCCGTGTTCTATCGCTGGGTCGCCGACGACAGCGAACAGCTCCGGGTGGGATCGGCCTACCAGAAGACGTGGCACAAGGGCGCCGCAGACCGGGATCTCCTGCTGCAGACGATCGACTACCGGCCAGACAAGAGCCTCTCCCTTCACGGGACCGCCTGGATCGACCACTACACCGGTGCAGACAAGCTGAAGTCCTCCGGCCTCGAGTTGACCCAACTTCAGCTCAACGGCCGCTATACCAGCGCTGGAGGCGACGGCGTCGGTCTGTCTCTCTCCACACTGCGCTGGCCTGACCTGCTGCGAGATGAGTTCGATCTTCTCACCGCTACCCAGATCACAGACAATCGAGTGATGCGCGTCTCTCTGAACGGATGGCACCAGGCATCAGACCAGGTGCGCCTCTCTGGCCGTTTCAGCCATTGGACAGACCAGACCGACTCTGGCAACAGCGCCAACGTACGCGTGACCATACGCGACATGCTCTACGATGACGGCAGCGTGAGCGTGTCGGCGTTTCACACGCAGGGCAGGTTCAACAGCGGGATGGGGCTGCGCACCCGGGCCACCAAGAGCTGGGATAGAAGCAACGTCTACCTCTCCTGGGACATGGGCCGCTACGACCAGAGCAGCAGCCTGGGCTCGACCCAGAACATCTCCCAGCACACCCTCCGGGCTGGCTATGACACACGCCTCGACAAAAACTGGAACCTCTCCGTCAGCCTCGAAGATCGCCTGGGCGACGGCGCCGACTTGCTGACGTTCGATCTGATGGTGCAACAGCGCTTCTAGCCCAACATGGGATCACGATGATGAAGACGACGTGGACACTCCTCGGCAGCTCCTGGGGCAAGCGCACCTCGATGCTTCTCGTCGCCGCTGCCGCCTGGGCGTGCGTGGCCCAGGCCGACAGAGAGAACGATGCCCCGCCCCAGGGCTGGTGGCACGAACGAGGGCCGGTGGTTCCTCACGACAGCTTCCCAGCCGACTGTTCCCTGTGCCATCAAGGAGACGACTGGACCACCCTGCGCCCCGACTTCCGTTTTGACCACGCCGACGAAACTGGCCTGGAGCTGCTCGGAGCGCACAAGGCCGCCGAGTGCCTGCGCTGCCACAACGACCGGGGACCGGTGGACACCTTCGCTGCCCGCGGGTGCGCCGGCTGCCATGAAGACCTGCATCGGGGCCAGCTGGGCAAGAACTGCGAGAGCTGCCACGACGAGACCGACTGGCGCCCCAGTGAGCAGATCGCCTTGCACGACGCCACCCGCCTGCCGCTCGTCGGAGCGCACGCGGCGGCTCCCTGCTGGCGTTGCCACAAGGGCGCCCAGGTGGGCGACTTCTCCCATGCCTCCGTTGAGTGCCTGAGCTGCCATCAGGCCGCCCTGGCCCAGACCACCAAACCGGACCACATCCTGCAGGGCTTCTCGCTGAACTGCGAAGACTGTCACGACTCGATCAGCTGGAACAACGCGCTGTTCAACCACGCCGGCATCTTCACCGGCTGCATCGATTGCCACCTGGTCGACTTCAACGCCACGACCGACCCGGACCACATCCAGCTAGGCCTCTCTCAGAACTGCGAGGACTGTCACGACACGATCAGCTGGGACGGCGCCCTGTTCAGCCACGACGGTATCTTCAGCGGCTGCGTCGACTGCCACCTGAGCGACTACAACGCCACGACCGACCCGGACCACGCCCAGCAGAACTTCTCACTGAACTGCGAAGACTGTCACGACACCGTCGACTGGGACAACGCCATGTTCAGCCACACGGGGGTCTTCAACGGCTGTATCGACTGCCACCAGGCGGACTACAACACAGCGAGCAACCCCAATCACTTGAGTGCCGGAATCTCCGTCGAGTGCCAGGACTGCCACGGTACGGGCAGCTGGATGCCCGCGAACTTCATCCACGACACGGCCATCGCAAAGAACGACCACAAGAGCCTCGACTGTTCAGACTGTCACCTGAACCCGAGCAATTTCATGAGCTTCTCCTGCACCAACTGCCACAAGAAACCCAAAATGGATGACGAGCACGATGGCGAGCAGGGCTACATCTATCTGAGTTCAGCCTGCTTCGACTGCCACCCCAACGGGAAAAAGCCCTGACTCGGGATCGGATCCAGGGGGCTGCTATGCTTTCGCCCCATGGCCACCCCTGATCGCCCCCAGCGCAGCTCCACGTTCAAGCGCGTCACGCTGTTCGTGCTGACCTTGCTCGTGGCAGGCGAGCTGGCGCTTCGGGTCGTCGA
>CAYYHT010000340.1:0-8196 GCA_964471355.1 uncultured Enterobacteriaceae bacterium | reverse complement strand
ACAACCAGGACCAGCTCGACAGCGACGCCGATGGCTGGGGCGACGCGTGTGACCCGTGCCCGATGCTGTTCGAGACCGAGCCGGTCGACGGGGACTGGGATGGCTTTGGGGACTCCTGCGACAACTGCCCCCTGTACCCGAACCCCGACCAGACCGACACCGATGGCGATGGGCAGGGCGACGTGTGCGACCCATGTCCCGAACAAGCCGGCGATGGCGACACCGACAGCGACGGTGACCTATACGGCGACGCGTGCGACAACTGTCCGTTCGACTCCAATGTCGACCAGTTCGACGTCGACGAGGACGGCATCGGCGATGTGTGCGACATGTGCCCGCTGCTGCGCGACCCCGACCAAGATGACCCGGACTTCGATGAGCTCGGCAGTGCCTGCGACAACTGTCCGCTGCACGCCAATGCTGATCAAGCGGACGAAGACGAAGACGGCTTTGGCGACGCATGCGACGGCTGCCTCGATTTCCCCAGCACTGCGAACGACGATGCCGATGGGGACACCATTGGGGACCTGTGCGACAACTGCCCCGAGGACTCCAACCTGCTGCAGGGCGATGAGGACGGCGATGGAGTGGGCGATGCCTGCGACCCCGACCGCATCTTGCGCGGCGGCGGACGCTCCTGTGAAACCAATTCCAGCACGCCGGCACCTACTTGGGGCCTTATGGGAGCACTCTTGTTGCTGTCCCTTCGGAGACGACCATGACCCGATGCATCTGGATGTTGGCGTTTGCCCTATTGGGTACCGCCGCCTGTGATGGGGGTGAGTTTGGGCTCGGCAACACCGAGGATGTACTCGACGCCCGTCCAGACATTGTCGTCGACCGGGGCTCTGTGGCCTTTGCGCCGGCGGTAGCTGGACAGGTTCAGACCGAGCCGGTGCTGATCAGCAACCTGGGCGATGCGCTCCTTCACATCGACGAGGTCGTGGTGCAAGGCGGCTCCTTTGTGCTGTCCTCGCCCGCGCCGACGTCCCTCGAGCCTGGGGCCTCGGCGGAGGTCTCGGTGACTCGCACGCCGCTCAATCCGGAAGACGTGGGCTGGCTACAAATCTACAGCGATGACCCCGACGAGCCCGAGGTCACGGTCGATCTGACCGGCGAGACGTTGATGCCGCAGATCGTCATGTCGCCGGACGTGCTGTCTTTCGGTCCCGTCCAGGTGGGCGACGAATCGACGCTCTTCGCCACAGTGACCAACATCGGCGAGGCTCCCGGAGTCTTCGAGGCCATCGAGCAGCACGATGTCTTTCTGTGGAATCCCCCGCCGCTTCCCATGACGCTGACAGCGGGCCAGAGCGTGCAGGTCGCGGTCCGCTTCACCCCCGAGGTGTCGCGGCTGTACGGCGATGTGGTGCGTCCCGCGGGCGATGGCGCCCAGCTGGCTCCGGCGGTTCAGGTCAAGGGCCGCGGCTATGTGGTCGGCATAGGCAGCGGCGGCATCATCGGCCGCGTGTGTGACCCGAGCGGCAACGGCTGGGTCACGGGCGCCACGGTGTGGATTGACGACGGTGGAATCATCGTCAGCACCGTCACCGACGAGGACGGCTACTTTCAGCTCGATGGCCTGACCGCGGGCTTCCACACCATCCACATCGAGAAGGGATCGTGGGGCACGACCTATGACATCGAGGTGTACGAGGGAGCCGCATCGGCGCTCCCCGACGATCTTTGTTTGACTGACGAGGGCATCACGGTTGGGGTCGTCTCGGGACTGTACGACTCGGTCGAGGTGCTGCTGACCGAGCTTGGCATCGACTACGAGTTCGTCGAACCGGCGGTGCTGCTGGCCGACCCATCCGAGCTCGAGCGCTTTGACGTGCTGTTCTTCAACTGCTCCGAGGGCACCTACGCGATGACGCCGGTGACTTCAGCCAACCTGGCTGACTGGGTCAGCAACGGTGGCACGGCCTATGCCTCAGACTACGCATTCTGGGTTGTCGAGAACACCTGGCCGGGAGCCATCGAGTTCGCGGGCGATGACGAGGAGCGGTACGGGCCCGCCACGGGTGCTGCAGGCACGGTCTATGTCGACCTTGTCGATCCGGGCATGCAGGCGGCTGTAGGCGGACCTGTCGCCCAGGTTCGCTATGACCTGGGCGCGTGGATGCAGATTCAGGCTCCGCAGACGATGTCGGCTACAGTCGAGGGCAATCCGCCTCCGGGCAGCGTGCACTCATCGTGGCAGGCATTCGCCGCCGACCAGCAGTACGGGGGCGGTCGCATCATCTACACGACCTTCCACAACGAGGCTCAGGCCACCGGCGACATGCGCAAGATTCTGCACGAGATGATCCTGAGCTTGTAGCCAAGGAGCGGCGAGCTTCGTCTCGCCGATACGCATGCAGTCCATGAACGGCCCGCTTGAGTTGTTGCCGCTGACCCTTGTGGTGGGCAGCGGCCTGACGGGACTCGCCGTGGGTGGAGTATGGATGGTCACAGGTCTGCCCAGCACCACCGTCTTGGCGAGCCTCGCGGCGGCCAGCATGATGCTGTCTGCGGTCGTGGTTCAGCTCGCCGAAGCGGTCAGCTACGGCCGCTACCACAGGGACCAGGCGCAACGGCTGGCTCAGCCGCCCGCGCCCACCCTGTCGACCCCAGAGGTCGACGTGTGGGCCGACCTGGACCACGGACAGCCGTTCCTGCGGCTGCGTCTGCGCAACAAGCTGCGGCAGCCACTGCACATCGAGGGCCTCGGGGAAGGGGTGGCGGGCGGCCTAGTGCTGCATGTTCGCCGCGATGAGGTGCCAGTCCAGGACTGGACCGTGCCGCGTCTGGCGGCTGCTCTGGCGACAACGACGCTTCCGCCGAGCATGCCGGTCGTCATCGGACTCAACAGCCGGTTCTCGTTTCCCGACGACTGGCCGCTGTTCGAGGTTGATCTGAGCGAACTGTGGCAAGAGATCGAGCCCGGAAGCTACCGGGCTGAGGTGGTCTGGAATCCGGGTGAGGGCGCTCAGGGCGCCGACGCGTGGCGCCCCGGAGAACTGGCATTGGGCCAGATCTCGTGGAACGTTGCACAGCCGTAGTGGCTACTTGGCGCCGGCCTCAACCACTGCCATGATCTCGGCGTTGGTGA
This sequence comes from uncultured Enterobacteriaceae bacterium, assembly GCA_964471355.1. Taxonomy (GTDB): domain Bacteria; phylum Myxococcota_A; class UBA796; order UBA796; genus CAYYHT01. The sequence continues at coordinate 5,102 of CAYYHT010000340.1, read as the reverse complement.
GCATCATCGCCGAGTTCTTGGCACGCTCGAAGATGGCCTGAGCGAGTGAGTCGCTCTGCTCGACATCGTGGGTGCGCATCCAGTACTTCACATTGGATAGGCCGCTCATGGGGCCAATCGTGATCTCCTGGCGGCGACCCACCCAGCTGGCCGGCACGCCGCTGTAGATGCGGTCCGCGAGCCAGGCATCGCCCTGCTTCTCGGCCTTGATGACGGCGGCTGCGTGCACGCCGGTACCGGTTCGGAACGCGTCGGCACCGAACACTGGGTAGGCGACCGGCACGTCCCAGTGGCAGGCCTCGGCGACCTTGTCGACCAGCTCGGCCAGATCGCCAAGCTCGCGCTCGTCGACTCCTAGCAGCTTCATGTTGACCAGGACGAGGTCCAGCGGCGTGTTGCCCACTCGCTCGCCGATGCCCAGGATGGTCCCGTGCACTCGGTCGGCACCGGCCTCGATGGCGTACAGAGCGTTGGTCAGCCCATGGCCGCGGTCATCGTGGCCGTGCCAGTCGATCAGCACCTTGTCGCGCTGGCCCATACCGATGAGCAGATCATGCACCCAGTGAATCAGGTTGAACACGCCGTTGGTGGTGGCATGGCCAACGGTGTCGCACAGGACCAAGCCGTCGGTGCCCTCTTCGATGGCGGCCTCGAACAGGCGCTTGAGCGTCGTCGGATGGCTGCGCACGGTGTCTTCGGTGACGAAGCTGGTGACCAACCCCGCATCCTTGCCCATGCGAATGGCCGTGCGGGTCAGGCTCTCGAGACGGTCCTCGTCCCAGCCTTCGGCGTACATGCGAATCGGCGAGCTGCCCAGAAAGGTCATGATCTCGATGGGCACACCGGTGCTCTTCGAGATGTCGATGATGGGCTGGATGTCGTTGGGATGCGTGCGCGCGGCGCACGTCGGACGAATCTTCAGTCCCTCGTCGCGGATGACCTCGACGAGTCGAGTGACGTCCTCGACCGCGCGGGGGCCGGCCCCTGGCAGGCCGACGTTGGTCGTCTCGATGCCGACCTTGTCCAGCAGGCGCACGATCTCGATCTTGTCTTCGATGGAGGGGTCGTAGACAGATGGGCACTGGATGCCGTCGCGCAGGGTCTCGTCGTGCAGGCGCACGCGACGCATGGGGGGCGATACGGCGTGACCGGTGTTGTTCCAGTCGTAGATGACTTCCTCTTCTTGCATCACAGAGCCTCGACGATGACGGCGATGCCCTGGCCGCCGCCGATGCAGGCTGAGCCCAGGCCGTACTTGTCGCCGCGGCGACGCAGCTCGTGGATGAGCGTGGCGGTGATGCGGGCGCCCGACGCGGCGAGGGGGTGTCCGAGAGCGATGGCGCCACCGTTGACATTGGTGATGGAGCGGTCGAGTCCGAGCTCTTTTTCGACGGCCACATACTGAGCCGCGAACGCCTCGTTCACCTCGATGAGGGCCATGTCGTCCAGGGTCAGTCCAGTCATCTCGAGCGCGCGCTTGGCGGCGGGCACAGGTCCGATGCCCATGATCTTGGGGTCGCATCCGCTGACTCCCCAGCCGACCAAGCGAGCGATGGGGTTGAGGTTGTGCTGCTCGGCCCACTTGGCGTCGGCGACGACCAACGAACCGGCACCATCGCAGATGCCCGAGGCGTTGCCCGCGGTGACGAAGCCGTCCTTTTTGAAGACCGGGCGCAGCTTGGCGAGCGACTCGGCGGTGGACAGGCGAGGGTGCTCGTCGACGGCGAAGCTGATCACGCCCTTTCGGGTCTTGAGCTCAAGCGGGACAAGCTCGTCGTCGAACTTGCCAGCCTCGTTCGCAGCAGCCCATCGGGACTGGCTGAGAGCCGCGTACTCATCGACCTCTTCACGGGTGAGTCCGTACTGCTCTCCCAGATTCTCGGCAGTCATGGCCATCGGCAGACCGGTGTGGGTGTCAGTCAGGCACTCCCACAGCAGGTCGACCATCTTTGGGGACTTGCCGAAGCGGGCTCCGTCGCGCAGTCCGTGGGTCACGTGGGGGGCCTGGCTCATCGATTCCGAGCCGCCCACCAAGCAGACGCTGGCCTGTCCGGTGAGAATCTGCTCGGCGCCGCTGATGACGGCCTGGAAGCCGCTGCCGCACAGGCGATTGATGGTGATTGCAGGCACCGCATGGGGGGTGCCAGCGCCCAGACCAATGTGGCGAGCGAGGTAGATGGCGTCGTTCGCGGTCTGAAGCACGTTGCCGTAGATGACGTGGTCCACATCGTTGGCCGAGACCCCGGCCTTGTCGAGGGCCGCAATGGCACTGGGTACCGCCATCTCGGTGGCGCTCATCTTCTTGAGGGAGCCGCTGAGCGTGCCGAACGGGGTGCGCACGGCAGAGAGGATGACGATGTCACGCTTGGCGATGTTGAGATTCATTGGGACTCCAGGAAGTTCAGAAGTTTGTCGGTCACGGCCGAGGTGCTCAGGCTGCCGCCGAGCTCGGGAGTGACGTGGCCATGGGCGAGGCAGTGCTCGACGCCGGCTCGAAGCAGTGCGTCCAGCTTTGGATGGCTGATGTTGGTCGATACCGTGCCCACCGAGAGCACGGTGGCCAAGGGGTTGGCAATGCCCTGACCCGCGATGTCGGGTGCCGAGCCGTGGACGGGCTCGAACAGGCTGGTGCGACCGGGGTGGATGTTGCCGCTGGCGGCCAGGCCAATGCCTCCCTGAAGCTGGGCGCCTAGGTCGGTCACGATGTCGCCGAAGAGGTTGTTGGTCACGATGACATCGAAGCGCTGGGGAGCGCGCACCATCTCCATGCACAGCACATCGACGTACAGGTGGAAGGTCTCGATGTGGGGGTACTCGGCACCGACTTCCTTGAAGACCCGCTGCCACAGATCGTGGCCATGACGCATCGCGTTGGACTTGTCGGACATGCAGACCGACTTGCGGCCTTGCTCGTCGGCATAGGCAAAGGCGGCCCGGATGATGCGCTCGACACCCTTGCGGGTGTTCATCTCGGTCTCCATGGCCACTTCGTCGGCGGTTCCGCGCTTGAACTGGCCACCGACGCCGGTGTACAGCCCTTCGGTGTTCTCGCGAAAGACCACGAAGTCCATGTCTTCGTTCTTGACGTCCTTGAGCGGGCAGTAGCGGGCATCGAGAAGCTGAACGGGACGCAGATTGATGAACAGATCCAGCTGGAAGCGGCAGCCGAGCAGGATGTCCTTGGCGTGCACATTGCTGGGAACGCGCTTGTCGCCCAATGCTCCGAGCAAGATGGCCGAGAACTCGGTGCCCTTGAAGCGCTCCATGAGCTCGGGCGGCATGGTGGTGCCGTCCTTGAGATAGCGCTCGGCGCCCAGATCGAAGTGCTCGAACTCGATGCCGAGATCGAAGCGTTCGTCCAGGATCTGCAGTACACGCACACCCTCAGCCATCACCTCGGTGCCAATACCATCGCCCGGAATGACCGCAATACGGTGCGCCATGCATGCTCCCCTGGTGAGACCGTGCAACCTAATCGGTTTGGGGCCTCTGCGGAGGACGCCGCTGGTCAGCCGATTTGAGTGAGCCAGCGCTGAAGCTCGGCGCCCAAGACCACCGGCTTGTCGAACAGCTCATGGGAGTCGCGGCTGCCGGTCAGCAGGTGGGCGATGCGAATCTCGTGGATGACCGCTCTTGCCTTGTCGAGTGCCCCCTGTCGTCCGCCCTCGTTCCAAGCCATCAGGAAGGGACGAGCCATGCCGCCTGCGGTCGCGCCCAAGCTGATGGCACGGGCGACATCTAAGCCGTGGCGCACGCCGCCGGTGGCGATGATGCGCAGGTCGAGGCCCGCCAGCTGCGCCACAGACGCGGCGGTGGGAATGCCCCAGTCCCAATACAGCTCGCCCAGGCTGCGCGTGGCTCGCGCTCTCAGGGTCTCGACGCCGACCCACGATGTGCCGCCGGCTCCACCCACATCGACCCAGCGCACACCGACTCGGACCAGGCGAGTAGCCACTGACCGTGAGATGCCGCAGCCGGTCTCCTTGACGACAATGGGAACCGGCAGTTCTTGGACCAGCCGGGCAATCGCATCGAGGCCGCCGCGAAAGTCCTCGTCCCCTTCGGGCTGGACCACTTCTTGGCCCGGGTTGAGGTGGATGGCCAGCGCGTTCACGCCCGTCTCGCCCACCAGATCGACCAGCTGTGCTGTGCTGGCAGCAGCAGCCTGGACGACGCCCAGGTTGCCAACCAGCAGGGCGTCGGGTGCGGTGTCGCGCAGTCGGTAGCCCGCGGTCACTCCGTTCTCGAGCAGAGGGCGCATCGAGCCAAACCCAAAGGCGATTCCGAGCTCTTGGGCGACGGACACGAGATCGCGGTTGATGGCCTCGGCCCGGTCGATGCCTCCGGTCATGCCGGCGATCATCAGCGGGGCTCGAAGCTCGGTTCCCAGCAACGGCGTGCACAGGTCAATCTCGGACAACGCCAGCTCGGGCAGCGCGTCGTGAACCAGCTGGACCTCGTCGAACAGGGTGGTCTTGCCGCGAAACGAGACCGCATCAGTGGCCGCGAGGTCGAGGTGTTCGCCTTTGCGGCGGGTGTGTGCACTCATTCTTGGTGTGCTCCGGCAGCAACCTGGATGGGAATGTGGACAAAGCCCGCCGAGGATACGGCGCGAATGAAGTCCTGTCGCGACTCTGGATCGTCAAACAGCGCGACGGCGCAGTCTCCGCCCCCCGCACCGGACGGTTTGGCCGCGCCACCGTGCTTCTGGGCGAGCGCCCGAATCGCGAGCAGGGCATCGGTCCAGTAGTCGATTCCAGCCTGGCGGCTCATGCCACCGAGCAAATCTCCGGCGGCGGCGAGAGCGTGCACTGGACCGTCACCCCACGACTCAACAACCGAGTGCATCTGGTGGACAAACGCGGCTCGATCGCGGCCAGTCCATTGCTGGTATGCGGCGACTCGTGGCCCTGTGGCGGCAGACGTGCCCGACCAAATCACCACCGGGCGGACGTCCGCCACGCGCTCGGCTGTGACCCCAGCAAAGCGGATGACATGACCGTGCACCGAGGTGGCGACGTCGATCCCCGAGCCATTGGCTTGGACCTCACGGTGAGCCGCCATGGCTAGTTCGAAGAGCGCTTGCCCCCGATGGCCACAAG
>CAYYHT010000339.1:0-8206 GCA_964471355.1 uncultured Enterobacteriaceae bacterium | reverse complement strand
CCTCTTTGCCGATGACGACGCCAAAGACGATGCCCACGGCCACCATCCACAGCGGGATGGTCGGCGGCAGCACCAATGGGAACAGCAAGCCCGTCACGAGGAAGCCCTCGTTGACCTCGTGTTCGCGGATGACGCAGAACACCATCTCGGCGAGTCCGCCCACCGCGTAGGACACGATGATGATGGGCATCATGTGCCAAGCACCGCGCAGGAACATGTCGAGGATTCCGACCTGGTCGAGCAGGCCCTCGGCGGCAAAGGCTTGGAAGCCGACGTTGTACATGCCGTAGACCGTGGCGGGCACGAGCGCGAAGATGACGAACATCATCAGGCGCTTGAGGTCCGCTGGGTCGCGCACATGCGCACCCTTGGTGGTCTTGGTGTCCATGCTGAGCATGAAGGTGTCGCCGAACTCGAAGAACGGGAACCAACGCTTGAGGTCGCCGCCCTCGTGGAACTTCGGCCGAACGCCGTCAAAAATGCCCTGGATAAAGTTCTTCATGACTAGGCCTCCCGCTCGTAGAAGGCGAGCCCGTCGCGCAGCAGCACGTCGAACTCGATTTTTGCGGGGCAGATGTAGGTCATCAACGCAGCCTCTTCATCGGAGACGTCGAGCAAGCCGAGCTCGATGCTGTCTTCGAGGTCGCCCGCGGTGATGGAGCGGAAGAGGAAGTGCGGCGAGATGTCCGGAGTGACGATGACGTCGTCGTAGTGCGCAAAGGGGATCATGGCGCGAACCCCGCCGAACAAGCCTGGACGCATGTCATAGGTCTTGCCGCGACCGAAGGAGAACCCCGACAGGAACGCTCGGTGGAACGAGAAGCGGCCGAGCTGCGGGGTGATCCAGCCCAGGAGCTCGCGCTCGATGTGCTCGGGCAACACGTGGACGCCGTTGGTGTAGAAGCTGGCCCAGCGGTCCGGACTGCTGGTCGTTCCGGTCAGAACAGAGCCGCGAATCCAGCGGCAGCCGTCGGGGCTCTCGCCAGTGATGTGGGCCAGCGGGGCGCCGAGCAGCGTGCGCACGAATCGCTGCTGCTTGAGACCGGTGCCGACAGCGCCATAGACGCGCTCGGTCGGGAATCGGCCCTCGAGGAAGAAGCGCCCGATGAGCACGACCTCCCACGCTCGAATCCACCACACCTGGTTCGCACCGCGCGGCGGATCGACCAAGTTCACTTGAACGGTGGGGTCTCCGGCGGGGTGCGGGCCACTGAACTTGTGGGACTCGACGCCGGTCAGGCTGCCGAATGCGGGGTGCGTCTTGGCGGCGTCACTGCAGAAGTGGACAGGCCCACTGGTGAGCGCCTTGAGGACGTGCACACCTGCCTGCAGCGCCTCGGCGTCGCCGTCGGCGAGCAGCTGATCGGGACCCGGCATGAGCGGGCCCGTTTCCATCGCGCCGATCAGAATCGACTGGGGGGTGGTCGCGGGGTCCGCGACGTTGTTCAGCGGACGCGTCCGCAAGTACGGCCACAAGCCGGACCCGAGAAGCTTGGAGCGGGCGTCATCTGGGCTGATGCTCTGGAGCGATCCAGGTTCGTGCTGCTCGAAGGTCTCGGCTTCGTCGCCGGTTCGATCGATGATCAGGTCGGTAATGATCCGCTTTGCCCCGCGTCGAACCTCGGCAATGCGCCCCTGCACTGGCGAACGCAAGACCATTTCTGGATTGCGCTTGTGGAAGAAGACGACCGAGCCGGCCTTCACCTCTTCTCCCGCCTTCAATGCAGGCTTCGGGATGATGCCCCGGAACTCTTGCGGCTGGTAGGCCACAGTCGCCGGAGGATCGAGTTGGACCGGTTCTCCGCTTGCCTCGCCCGCAATGGGGATGTCAAGGCCGCGGTTGAGTTGATGGGTCGCCATGGTGCGGTTTGCCCGTCGTTCGGGGGGTTTGCGAGGGGTCTCATTTACCGGTCGGGACCTGGACGTCCACCATTCTTGCCGAGAGCGAAAAGGACCCCTTGAATTTGCTACAATGCGCTCCCCAATGAGGAAGGTGGACCACGGACCCAGACTCGCTCTACGAGCAGCTTGCCAGCGGCGCAATCGAGGCCCCCTCCGAAGACCGGGTGCTGCGCCTGCTGTGCCAACGCGCGTGGGAAGCCGCGCGATCAAAGAACGTCGCCGACCGGAAGCAGGCCATGATGGTCGCCGCAGCCATCGGTGGTGATCGCGGCCTCGACGTCGCCATGGCCTTTCTAGAAGACAAAGAGAGCTCCATTCGGCGCTTGGCCTACCAGATGGGCGTCGACGCCGGGAAAGCTGGCGAGGGCTTGGTTCGCGAGGCCGCCGAGAATGCCGACGAAGATCTCGCCTGCGACGCCATCGCGCTGCTGACCGAGCGCGAGGACCGCGCCGCTACGACACTGATGCGAAAGCTACTGAACTCACCCCACGCCCGGGTGCGTGCGGCATCGTGTCGACTTCTGGGCAAGATCGCTGGGTTTGCGGTCAGCCGCCAGATCGAACCACTGCTCGACGACGTCGACGAAGATGTCAGGCGCGCCGCCAGAGAGGCCATCAATCACATCATGGGCCAGGACGGTCCGGTGCTCACGCCACCGCCGCCCGCGCCGCGAGATGTTGCTCCGACCAGCACTCCATCCAATGACTGGGCCGTCGCCGCCGCGCCGACCGAGGCCCCCAATGCGCCGCCTCCGCCCGGCACTCCGGCCCCTCCCGGATCGGCTGAGGAGCTGCCGAACCTCGCCGCACTGCGCGAAGCGACGACATCCAGCGGCGGACTTGCGCCCGCCAAGAAGGCCGCCCCGCCGACACAGGCCGGTCCGCAGATGGTGCCGACCCCTCAGCTGCCCGCCGCACCCATCGAGTACGCGACGGGCGCCGCCTGGGCACCAGAGGAGCCAATCCCTCTGCCCGCCCAGCTGCCTATCGAAGCCATGGCGCTTGCCCGGCTGCTCGGACAGGTGTCGGTCAACGAACGACCCGCGGTCATCGAGGTGCTTCGGCGCTGTTCGATGTCCGAAGTCGGCGCCGTCCTGTCGGGACACAGCCCCGGCAAAGACATCCATCGAGCTCGGGGCGCGGCCATCGCCGCCGAAGCAATGGGCAACCAACGCTGGGTCGGCACCCTGCGCAAGTACATCCGCGACCCCGACGCCGGCGTGCGTGCCTGCGCAATCATCGCGCTGGCCAAGCTGGCGAGTCCGTCCCTGCTGCCACAAATGTCCCGACTCGCCAGCGACTCCGACGCCGGAGTGCGTGCCAGCGCCGCATGGGCGCTCGGCGAGGCGGGCCGCAAGCTGGGCACCCAGGGCATGGTCCGCGGCTACATCTCGCCACTGACAGGCGACGGCGATGCCGAAGTGAAAAAGGCCGCCGAAGAGGCCCTGGCGGCGCTCGAATAGCCACCATGCGCATCCTGGGAATCGACGAGGCTGGACGTGGGTGTGTGCTGGGACCGCTCTGCATTGGCGCGTTTGTCGTCGACGGCGTGGACGACGCCACGCTGAGGCTCGCCGGCGCCGACGACAGCAAGAGGCTGTCACACAAGCGCCGGGTCGAGGCGCGGGCCAAGCTCGCCGACTTGGGCACGCCAGAGGTCATTCTCATCCAGCCCCCGGCCATCGATGCGGGCAACCTCAACGCGCTCGAAGAGACCGCCATCGTGGCTCTGGTCCGCAAGTACGCCCCCGACCGAGTGATTGTCGACGCCCTGGGGCATCCCCGGACCATCCCTGCCACCATCGAGCGCTTGAACGCACAGGCCCCCGCAGACTGGCTGATGGAGCCCAAGGCCGACGGCACCTACCCCAGCTGCGGCGCCGCTAGCATTTTCGCCAAGACGACCAGGGACCAGATCATCGAGGACCTAAAAGCCGAGTTCGGCGACTTCGGCAGCGGCTATCCGAGCGATCCCAAGACCCGACGTTGGCTGGCCGACTGGCACGCCGCCGGAAAGGCGTGGCCTTCGTTTGTTCGCACCCGGTGGGGCACCATCCGCGACCTTGAACAGCAGAGCCTGTTCAAAGGCTAGTGGACCAAGATCGACGCGGCGACGAATCCTCCGGAAAGCGCAAGGAAACTGAAGGACGCCCGGGCCTCGCGATTAGCCTTGAGGGCTAGGCCACCCAAATCTTCGGGACGCGTGTAGTCGGCGCGGTACTGCGACGCGGACTCCGCGTTCGCAAAGAAGAAGTACAGGCTGCCGACCATCGCCGTGGCTGCGCCGCCCATCAGGCCGCTTCGAAGGGACGCAAGGCGTCTGCGCTCGCCCATCTGATGGTACAGAACGACGGCGGGGGGATCGTGGGCCGCATCCATCGCCCGTCCAGTCGGAACGAACTCGGGCAGGTCGGGCAGCGCCACCCCTTGGACCACATAGCGAGTCCACAGGACCGCTCCCCCGGGACTCTCGAGCTGCACAATGGCTGGAACGGCGGCGGGTCTGGAGGTCGAGCGAAACCCGTCCACAGCCAGCACGAGGCCGTCTGGAAGACCGACTCCAACCTCTTTGCCGGCGGGCAGCTTCGTGGCATGAATCCACAAGCTGGCCAAGGTCGAGCCGGGCGGAAAGACCTGATCGGGTGCGTAGCTGGGATCGAGCAGCGCTGCGGCTTGAAACGAGCGCAGGGCCTGGGCATCGGCGCCCTTTACGTAGAGGCGAATGCCCTCGAGGCGGTGGATGGCGGCGGCCTGAGTCGGACCCAGACGCTGTTCACTGCAAGGCAATGCGGCGGCGATGTCGTGCAGGGCGTTGGTGAACGCGGTCACCTCGAGAGCCAAGTGGGCCAGCTCGCCGTTGTCGACAAAGCCAACCAACGTCGACGCGCCGACTGGGTCAGCACAATGAACCGGGGGCAGTGACACCCAGTCCGGCGTGGGGCTGGATGCATCCAGCCAGCCTCCCTGCGCGGGCCCAGCACTCCCAATCACCTGGACGAACGCAGGCTCTCCACGCACACGATGGTTGCCCGCGGTGCCATCGATCAGCAGGGACATGCCCAGCGGCGTGACCATGGCATCGGTGGAGGTGGCCCCTGCGGGCTGCATCAACTCCCGCAGTGGGTCCGCGTCGTCGAGGCCCTCAATCTCGTGGGTGTCGACGCGCGCGGCGGCGCGCAGCGCCGCTCGGGCAGAACGCTCATCTTTCTCGCGCACTGACCACATCGCGTGCACCCGATGCAGCGCGGACGCCGACGCCGGGCTGATGCCTTGAGACAGGCATTCGCTGGACGCCGAGACCACTTCAAAGGCGGTCGTGAAGTGCGCTGCATCCTGCTGGACATAGGCCACTGATGCGGCCTCAAGCTGCGTATCGAACGTGGCCGCGTCCACAGCCACGGCGCATGGTGCGGCGAAGGCTGTGCTGACCAGAAGGGACAAGAGCATGGGCAATGCTAGCCTGCCTTCAATGCTCGCGTTCTGTTCCTTGCTGCTGGCCCTGTCCACTCCCGCCACGGCGGCTCCCGAAGCTCACAGCCCCAAGCTCAAGTGGGCAAAGCGGGACCTGCTGTCGGTGCGCATCAGCCGAGTGGCCACGCCGGTGGCCATCGTGGCGCCCGCCCTGCTGATCGCGGGCTCCGAGCTGTACTTCGTCTCAGAGTGGGACAGCCCCGAGGAACGGCTGGGCAGCACCATGCAAGCAGGGGGCACGGTCATGTCCATCGCCGCCCCGATCGGTTTGGTCGGCGGCAGCTTGGCCTCGGCCTACAGCCTGCGCCGACAGGGACTTGAGCCGCAGATGTGGCGTGGCTGGGCGGCCGCCGGACTGTTCATCGCCAGCCCTCTGGTCCTCGAGACGGGGGTGGCGGCTCGGGTCGTTTCGTTCTCCATCCTGTACGCGCTGGGCACGGGAGCCGCGGTTGCGCAGCTGTCGGTCAATCGCAGCGCGCGCCAGGAATCCGGCTGGCTGAGCGTGTCGCTGACGCCGATGCGCACCCGGGACGGCGCCACCGGGCTCGCACTGAGTGGGCGCCTATGAGCCGGCCTGGCTTGTGGGCCTGCGCCATCGCGCTGCCTGGGTGCGTCTTCATCGTCCACGGCAACGGCTCTCCTCGCATCGACCAGGACGGTGACAACGTGGTGGTGGGGCTGGACTGCAACGACAAAGATCCAGAGCTGGCTTTGTTGAGCGCCATTCACGGCGAGCTTGCCTGCGGCGATGTCGTCACCCTCGACTACGACGACGCCACGACCACCATGGATGTGCACGTCTGCCCCCTGACGGCCGAGTGGGTCGGCCAGAACTCAAACACAATGACAGAGCTTATCGGGCCGGAGTTCGTGTTCAGCCTGTCTGTTGAGACCCCCACGGACGTCGACATCTCGACCCCGAGCCCCGACGTCGTCGTCTTTGCCTATGACGGCCCCGAATGCAGCGCTGAGGCCTGCGTCACCCCCAACGGCGACCGGACGCTGCGCCTTCGCGCTGAGCCCTACCAGACCTTCTACGTGTTGGTGGACCGAACCGCCTTGGGTGTCGATGAGGTCGCTGAGAACATCGAGCTAACGGTGGACTGTGCAGCCCCGGACAGCGAGTAGACCCCGCTACGACGCCCGCAGGAAGCGGTCCATTGCAGCGTTGATCTGTTCGGGCGCCTCGACCATGCACAGGTGGCCGCGACCGGTGAACACCTCGTTGCGGTCGGGACGCAGGTGGTCGAGCACCGCGGCCATGCTCTGAATCGACAGCACGCGGTTTCGCGTTCCCCACAGCAGCAGTGTGGGTGGAAAGGCCTCGGGTCGCTCAAAGCGGTCCAGGATGCCGAAGCCGCTGAACCCGACGAGCAGTTCGTTGAGGGTTTGGATGGCATCCGGCCGCTCCATCAGCGCCATGGAGTGCGCCAAGAACTCGTCTGGAGGGCCGTCGTCGCCGAACATCGCCAAGACGGTGGTGCGGCGGCCGACGTCGGTCTTGCGCGCGGCCCTCACGCCGACTTCTGCCAGCTTGTTGGCCCAGCGACTGCGACGGCTGGCCCAGTACAGCGGCCCCCACATGCCGCTGCGCATCGTCGCTTCGGTGGCGGGACTGAACAGAATCAGCTTTCGAATGCGCTCGGGATGCCGCGACGCGCAGTGCCAAGACGCGGCGCCGCCGACGCAGTGCCCGACAAGCGTGACGTCCCGCAGATCGAGGGACTCGAACAGGTCGGCCAGGGCGTTGCTGTGCAGATCGAGGCTCTGTGGGCCTGGGCTGTCGGACGCGCCATAGCCAAACATGTCGATCGCATAGACCGTGAACCGGTCCTTGAAGTGGTCGACCTGGGCGTCCCAGTTTCGGTGGTCGTTGCCCGCGTTATGAACCAGCACCATCGGCGGGCCCGAGCCCTCTTGGCGGTACCGGAGCGCCGCTCCATGCAGGCGGACCTCGTTCACAGCCAGCGCAGCTCACTCACGCCGGCGACACCGCGATTGGCTAGGGCATCGGCTCGTTCGTTGCCGTCGACACCCACGTGCCCAGCAATCCAGTGCACGGTCAGCCCAGTGCGTTCCTTGACCCGCTGCTTGAGCCCCAAGATGAGCTCGCGGTTGGCCTTGGCCTTCCAGTTCATGCACAGCACGCCATTGGTGTACTTGCTGTCGGTAAACAGGGCCACAGGTGCACCGAGAGGCACCTCGGCCTCATCCAACACATCGAGTGCCAGCCCCACCGCCGCCAGCTCGCCGACGTTGTTCGTGGCCGTGCCCAGGCTTCGGCTGACCTCGGCGGTCCGCCCGTCAGTGAGCTTGATCCAGGCTCCGGAGCCCGCCGGACCCGGATTGCCCTTGCAGGCGCCGTCCGTGAAGATCACCACCGTCTCGTCCGAGAGGCTGGAGATCATTTCTCGAGCCGCCGCAGCCGCCATCATGGCCTGTGCCGCGGTTCGCGTGCCCGCCGAGCCGAAACCAGAGCCTCGACCCGACCCGCTCTTGCTCTTCTTTTTCTTGGCGGCGTCTGCTGAGACGCCAGCTGGCAGCTCTTGAGCGACCGCATCGGTCCGTACCTCGATGCCGCCAGCGCCGGCTCGGTAGATCTTGGCGCCCTCGCCCTTTGAGTAGCGGATGGGCACGCGGCCACCGTCGGCATTGAGGTCGCCGCCTGGATTGACCGACGCCCACACATCCTTTCCCCTGAACCTCGCGCGAATCCAGCTCAATCCCACTCCTCCTCTTCGCGCTGTGCGCGCTCGAATTCTTCGGTGACCGACTTGTCGAGCAGTACCACAAAGCCGAACACACCCACGGTAGTGCCGATGGGGAGGCTCCA
>CAYYHT010000338.1:0-8263 GCA_964471355.1 uncultured Enterobacteriaceae bacterium | reverse complement strand
TAGATCATGCCGTTCATCGCAAAGGTGCGAATGCCGTGGTCATAGAGCAGGTCGATGATCTCTTCGACGTGGTCTCGGTTGCGCTGGTTGATCGTCGTGTTGGTGATGGCATGCAGCGAGCTGGCGACGACGTTGTCGATGCCACGCACGCACTGGTCAAAGCACTTTGCTTCGTTGATGGCGTTGTGCAGCTCGGCGCGACTGCTCGACAGGGTGATCTGAATGTGATTCAGCCCCGCATCGACCAGCTCGGCGACGTAGGCAGAGTGAGCAACCCGCCGCCCATTGGTGTTCAGTCCCACGATCATGCCGCGATTGTCCGCGTGGCGGATGATGGCGGGCAGATCGGGGTGCAGCGTCGCCTCGCCGCCGGTCAGGATGAGGTGCGGCACCCCCTGATCAGCGAGCACGTCGATGACTCGAAAGAAGTCGGTCAGAGGCATGCTGGGCATGTCGACGCGATCGTCCTCGTTGTAGCAGTGATTGCAGGCGTTGTTGCAGCCATAGGTCACCGCCAAGTCGGCCTTGTAGGGAGCCTCCACATCGACGCTGAACAGCGGCTTGCGGTCCAGAAAGGTCAGGTCACAGGTCGGGCAGTTTCCATCGATGCGCTGCACACTCTCGACCAGGCGCATGATCTGCTGCACTTCGGCATCAGACGCGGTCACCGAAGCCGCTACCCGAGACGGGTTGTGGCCATCGAGCAACCACTTCGCCATCGACGTGGCGGTCCGGTTGAGGTGGATCGCGTCGGTCACATCGATGAACAGTACGCCGTTGCCGCTGGGCTGTACCCGCAGATGCACACGACGAGCCCCCCATGCGGCTCCCTCAATCTGAAAGGTGTACAGGCCCTGTGTGGGTGCCGTCAGCGGCCACAAGCGCCCTGAGAGTCCGCCCAAGTCACGCTTGAGCCAGTCCATGATCGCTACCATTTTGGCGCCTCCTCGAGGTGGTATGTGGTGCCACAGTGGGCGCAGTTCACAATCGCCGCACCCGCCTTGACGCTGATCGACGACTCGTCGAGCGTAGCGGCGCAGTTGGTGCACTTGAGTTCTTTTGCCGAGATGTCGCCCGACAGTTCAATTCGCTGGATGATGGTGCGTTGTTCTGCCGCTGGACGGCGCGCCAAATAGGCGAGTGCCGCACCCGCCCCCATGAGCACCAAGCCCACAACCACACGCGAGGCGAGTCCTTGCGAGCCGACCACAAAAATCAGGCCCAGCAACCCAAGAAGGGCGGCCAGACCGTAAAAGACGAATTCCAACGCCACGCTCCACGGAACGGGCGGATTCTAGCGAATCATCACCGTCGCGGCGGGTACTTGCGCAACTTGCGCTGCAAACTCTGGCGGTGGAGCCCCAGGCGACGTGCGGCCTCGCTGATGTTGCCACCGGTCGCCGAAAGCACGTACTCGATGTACTCGCGCTCGTGACGAGCGAGGCTCGGCGGGGCTTCTGGGATGTCGACATCGGGGTCGGCAGGCTCGTGATCGAATGCCGCTTCAATGGCATCGGGATCGCAGGGCTTGGTCAGGTACTGGGTCGCGCCCAGCTTGATGGCTTGGACGGCTGTGGCAATGGAGCCGTAGCCCGTCAGCACGACGGCCCGAATTTCGGGCAAGCGATCGACCAAGTCCTTGAGGACTTCGAGGCCACGCTCGCCGGCCAGGCGCAGGTCGATGACCGCGTAGAGCGGTCGATGCGCGGCTGCAAGCTGCAGTGCCGTGCGATGGTCGGGGGCCAGCAGAACCTGGTACCCACGATCGGAGAACTCAAGCTCCATGCTCTCGCGGAATGCCTCATCGTCGTCGACGACTAGCAACTTCGGACGTCCTTTCCTCATCTCACCCTCCGGCTTCTGGGAAATGCCATTCGGCTTCGGTCACTCTGTTGTTTTGGCTATAACGCAATCCGCCGCCTGAGCCGTCAGCAACAGCACGAGCGACAAATACGCCCAGTCCCGTTCCCGTCGCTTTGGTGGTGAAGAAAGGATCGCCAATCCGGTGCTGGGACTGGTCGGGCAGGCCACAGCCGTGGTCCCGCACCAAGATTTTTATCTCGCCTGCTTCGCGCACAATCAGCACTTCAATAGCGTCTGTGGACCCCGATTCGCCCTGAGCCTCTCGTGCATTCTCCAGCAGATTGACCAAGCCCTGGGTGAACGCGACACGTGGCACTTCGACCAGGGCCCCGTCGCTTGAGTCGTCGAAACGAACCGGAGTGTCGGCCCCCTTGGACCACCACTTCACCGCCTCTGCCACCAAGTCGGCCGCTGGATACTTGTCGATATCGGACGCAGTCGGGTCTCCGGCGCCAATGAGCAGCCTGTCTACAATGCCGGTCACCCGTTCCAGCTGGCCGCGAATGGCCTCGATATCGCCCACCGTGTCCGGGTCCTCGTAGCGCCGACCAATGCGTCGCAGCCGCAGTCCCATCGTCGAGAGCGGGGTGTTGATCTCGTGCGCAGCCCCCGCCGCCAGTGTGCCCAGGGCGCGCAGCCTGTCGGTGGCTGCAGTCTTGTCCCGAGCCTCGAGCAGCTGGCGCTCTCGGCGCCTCAGGCTGTTGGTGATGCCGACGACAAAGACCGCCACGGATCCCGTCGTGATCGTAAACGACACGATGCGGCCCAAGCGAATCAGCGTCTGCTCCGAGAATGTGTGGTGGGCTAGGTCCAGGGGCAGGTGGACAGCGTGCAGTCCCGCGTAGCAAGCCAGCACCCACACCATCAGGAATGTCGCCGCGTTCTGGCGAAGCATGACCCCGCCCATCGCAATGTGGATGAGGTACAGCGACGTGAATGGATTGTCCGGTCCGCCAGCCAACGCGAAGTATGCGGTCAATGAGATGACATCGAGGGACAGCTGCATGACCAGACTGTCTTGAGGGACCTCGGCGGGACGAGCGACGACCTGGATGGCTCGCATATTTCCGACCACCAGCAGCGCGGTCACCAGCAGAAGCGGAAAGACCAGGACTGGCGTCGCTAAGATGCGGCTGGCAAAAGACAACGTCACAATCTGCGCGATGATCGCCACCCAGCGCAGGCGGACCAGCCACACCAGCCAGACGCGCTCTTCGGATACCAACGCATCGACGCTCGGCCAGATTCCGGTGGGGGCTTGAGACGGCTGTGGCAGGGGCAATTGGCCAGTACAAGGGGTGCGGGCGGCCTATATCAGCGTCAGCTCCATCGAGAGCACGCCGGGTTCACGGATCGGGTCACGCTCCACCGGTGCAAAGCGAGCCTCGGCGGCGCGATGCACCAGCAGCCCCCGATCGGCGTCCCACCGGCACGTGCTGCGCACACTGACCGATGGGCCGTCGGTCGTGCGCACAGAGCCCTGCGAGGACATCTCGACGGTTGTCACGCCGCCCCGGTCGCTCAGGCCGACGACTTGTGCCTCGCCCCGCACCTCGATCTGCAGGTCAATCGGAACGAGCTCCGAGAATGCGCGAACCAGCGCCATCTCAGGCCAGAGCTCTCCTGGACGAATGGGCGTGGCCGGGACTCGCATCGCCAACAGCTCATGAGGCAGCGAACGGTCCAGCTGCTGGGTCGACAGCCCGTGCAGACGCCCGTCCATGCCCAGTCGGATCTGCACAGGCCCCAAGGCCTCGCGCTCAGCCTCAAGCGCGTGGCTCATTGCACCGTCGGGCAGGGCCTGCTCATCGACTTCGACTCCAGCTCCAAAGCCGCTCAGGTGCCCTTCGAGGGTCGCAATGCCATCGTCATCGAGCTCGCGAACGAGGTAGGTCCACTCCTCGGCGCGGCTCTGCTGAACCCGGCCGGAGTGGCGGGTGACCACGCTCCGAAACGTGTGAACAGCACCCGGCACAAAGCGCCAACCGAGCACGATGGGCCGATCGGTGGGGAAGGTCGGCTCTTTGCTCCGCCCAGGCCAACAACCTGGGGCCAGCAACACACACATCAGCGACGATGTGAGCTGCCGCCTCGTCCAGTCAGACGTCCTTGTTGTCCCCAGCCTTGACCTCACCTGGTCGAAGGGTGTTTCCGCTGTGCTTGACGACGGGTTTGAACGTTCCGTTCAGGTAGATGACGCCGTGGCGACGGGCAAAGTCCATGATCGAGATGAACCGATCGAGATCCTGCTGAGTCTTTCCGTCCTCGGGCGGCTGCGTGATCAGATCCACAGCCTCATTCGACGGGTCCTGCAGGGGGGTCGGAGGCGTCCAATCGACGCCGGGAAGCTGCTCGAGCGCCAGAAGCTCAACCAAGCAGTGCAGGGCAACTCGTTCCTGACGACGCTGTCGTTCAGCAGCGGCGAGTTCTTTTGGCAACAAACGGAGCTGTTCTTCGTTCAAGCGGTCAACCGCAAAGACGAAGTTCGGCAAACCGCCGAGATCTCCCGCTGATTTCACCAGCCTCTCGACCAATTCGAAGGACTTGTGATAGCGCTCCATGACCTCGGCGAGGCGCTTTTGCACCTCTCGGCTATTGACGATGGCCTGACTCATGCGGCTGGGGCTCCCAAGGGGCGACCACCATACCAAGCCCTCAGTCACATGGGAAGTGCGGCCACGACCAAGCGTTGTTGTCTTCGACGCACTCCTGATTGGCTCCTGTGCCCGTTCCATCGTCGTCCACCACGGCGGTCAAACCGTGAGTGCCGAAATCACTGCGATGGACCTCGAAGCCCGGTGTGGTCGCCACACTGCCCGCATAGAGGTCGCCGATCGTGCGTACCTCGACCAACGTGGTGGTCGCTCCGTCCCGCCGGTACAGCGCCACAGAGACGTCCGCCGCCATGCTCTCGCCTGTATTTGCGATCGGAATGTACAGCGTCGCGATGTCATCACCGCAGGTCTCGATGCAGGTATCCGGAGCGCCCACGGTCAAATCCGCTTGGGCCAATCCGGTGCGGGTCTCGGAGTTGCCAGCCCGAAAACTGTTCCGATCGAGCCAGTTGGGAGTCGGGGCGGAGGGAACGGTGCCATCGTCATTGATGTTGTTGACGGAATAGGCGTGCTGGTTCCAGATGGGCCGCGCCGCAGACCAGGTCCCGTCCGCATCACCTACCACGGTGATTCCGCGCGAATCGTTGTGCGAACTATAGTCGTTACTCGCGACCACAATCTCGGCAGACCCATCGCGATCGATGTCGACGACCAACGGGTACTCGAACAGCGTGCCCGACGAGTGCGTCGCCCAAGCCATCTCGACAGCCCCGGTCGCGCCGTCGTACACCCACAGCGTCTCTTCGTCGGCGTAGACCACCTCGGCGGCTCCGTCTCCCTCGAAGTCGAACACCGAAGAACCGGTCACTGACGAGCTGTAGTCCTGGACGACATTGGCCCACAGCTGTGAACCATCCCCATCCAGGACTCGGTATACCTCGCGGCTTGCCACGCCAATCTCGGCCAGTCCGTCGCCATCGAAGTCCGCCACCGTGGGCGGTCCACCGCCACCGTCGGTCAACGTCGAGTCCCACATGCGGACGCCCTCGGCCGAGGTCATGCTGACCCGTCCCGAATGCACGCGCACGACGTCGGCTAGGCCATCGCCATCGATGTCGCCGACCGCCGGCCATCCGGAGTCCCCGTCATTCCACCGCTCGTTTCCGAGCGCATCCAACACCCCCGAGCCGGTGATGATCTCCATCAGACCATCGCCCTCAAGGTCCATCGCAAAGCCTGCAAAGTCCTGCCGTGACGCGCCGCCCAGACTCCAGCGAATCGAGCCGTCGGCGTTGACGACCGAGCGACCGAAGACAACCTCGGCGATGCCGTCGCCATCCAGATCTGCGATGGAGGGGTGTCCATAGGGATCGGTCTGCACCGATGCGTGCCACCGGAAGCTGCCATCTGCGTTGAGGCAGAGCAGACCATCGGTCGCCGAAACCAGAATGACCATTCCCGTGCCATCGAGATCACCGATGGCGATTCCCGAAGAGGCGTAGGGCTGATGGCCGGCAATCGACGTCTGAGACCACATGGTGGCGCCCGTGTCACCGGTGAGGGCCACGATGGCGCCGGCGCTGCCGTAGGACCCCCCAGAGAATGCCGTGAACACGACATCGGGAATGTCGAACTCGTCCACATCTCCATCGCCATCATCGTCGGTGAGGTTGCCGACGACGGGCGTGGCCATGATCTGCTTGAACTCTGGCTGCAGCGGGTTGTTCCGCCACTCCCACTCGACCACTGGGGTGAAGCTGCCCACCACCGCCTCCTGCTCGCAGCCCAACGTCGCTGCCGGGGCGAAGGGCACGGCCTGTTCCGCAGGACACTCGAACCGCTCGGGACCCGTATCGGGCTCGGTCATCGGGGTGAATTCGTAGTCGGTGCAGGCGGTCAAAACCGTGAAGGCGGCAAAGAGTGCCGTCCAGCGCAATCGCATCAGAAATCTCGCAAAATAGAAAAACGAACAGAAGATGCCAGCCTAGAAGCAAGGACCGTGCCGCCTGGAGAGGCCCTGTTGACGCGGACTTGACGATGGGACTGCGGAGAAAAGATCGCGCTTTTCACAAATCCGCGCCGTGTGTGTCCAACCTTGCGTACAGTGCGTTGACGTCGGGAGACCCATGAAAGCCCTCATCCTGCTTGTTGCCCTCGCACTTTCCCCCATTGCCATGGCTGCCGATTCGGCCACCGTTGCCGGAAACCAGGGAGTGGTCATCGAGCGGGTCACCAAGGTGGACCGTCGAGCCGAGAAGCTGCTTGAGAGGCGCGTCTTGCGCCATGCCTACGGCCCCAAGACGCAGATCCGCCGCACGCGCAATGGCCCACTCAAAGATCGCAACCACGCCCATGGCGCCGGCCATCAAATCGTCTTGTGGATCCCAAACCGCATTCTCGACTTCTTCGACATGGTGCGCCTGCGCATCCGCATTGGTCCTGGCGTGTCCTTCGGCATCCGTGCGACCGAGGCAGCCGACTTCTTTCTCGGCGCCCACTTCACCGGCTGGTTTGGCCTGCCCGGACCACGCAACCGTCGCCTGCCAAAGCTGCCATTTGGCATGGAGGCTTCGGCCGGTTTCGAGTTCTCGTTCATCGACTTGGCCCCCGACATCTGGCTGATGCGGCCCGACTACGGGTTCTACGAGGGTGGTTTCGACATGCAGATTATGGTCGTCGGCATCGCATTCGGCATCGATCCCTACGAGGTAGGGGACTTCTTCTCGGGCATTGTCTTCTACGACGCGGCGGACGACGACCTGTAGAAGGCCCAGGGCGACGCACCTCAAGGATCCCCGTGCTACTGCCGTTCGATGGCGATTCGCTGGGATGACTCAAGCCGCACCATGCGCTTGTCTGTACGGGATCTGGTCCAGGCCGGGGCCCCCACAGGACACCTCTCTCTCGAGGTGGTTCAGCTGCGCCAGTCCCGCATGGCCGAGGGCCGCGCCATCCACGTCGCCTGGCAGGCCGAGCAGGCGGCCAATGACCCGATGTACCGGGCCGAGGTCTCACTGAAGCAGCAGCTGCCGATCGGCGCCTGGACTGTGACGGTACATGGCCGAGTCGACGGATTGACCGAAGAAGGTGCGCACACCATCGTCGAGGAGGTGAAGAGCACGGCCCTCGATGCTGGGCGCCTGTTCTCGACAACGCGCGATGAGTGGCCCACCCAGACAGCACAGCTCGAGGTCTACCTGTGGATGCTCGCCGAGGCGGCCTACGCAGACCCCGTGGGCAGGCTGGTGATGGTCTCATTGGCAGACGGTTCGCGGCACGTCATCGGCATTCAGCTCAACGCGCAGACGGTCGGAGCATTCATCCGAAGCCGGCTTGTCGAGCTGGTCAACGCCCGAGAACGACGCCTGGCCTGGCTCGCTGAGCGACGTGCTGCGGTCGTGCCCACACCGTTCGAGACCTGGCGACCCGGTCAGGCCGAGATCGCCGCCCAGGTTGAACAGAGCCTGGCCGATGGACGCCCGCTGCTGGTCCAGGCGCCCACCGGGCTCGGCAAGACGGCAGCGCTGCTGTACGGGGTGCTTCGGTACGCTCTTGCGCATGACAAACAGGTGTTCTGGGCCACGGCCCGCACCACTCAGCAGGTCTTGGCTGAGCAGACCCTGCAGCGCCTTCGGGGACGCGGACTTCCACTGCGCAGCGTCACCTTCACAGCCAAGGACAAGGTCTGCTTGAACGAAGTGGTCGCGTGCCGACCCGAGGTCTGCCGGTTCGCCGAAAACTACTTTGATAAGGTCCGAAATGGCGACGTCATCGGCCGCGCAATCGAGGCGGGCTGCAATGACCGCGAGGCACTTGTTGAGCTGTCAGCAGCGCATGTCGTCTGC
>CAYYHT010000337.1:4031-8276 GCA_964471355.1 uncultured Enterobacteriaceae bacterium | reverse complement strand
GACCCGCCGCAGGACATCGCCGAGCGGCCCGCGGTCCCCCCGGCAGAACATGTGGGTGCCCACGTCGATGTGGAAGCCCTGCTTTTGGTAGCCCGAGCAGCTTCCGCCGATGGTGGCGTTCTTTTCGAGGAGGGTGACATCGACCCCAGCATGGGCCAGCAACACCGTCGCCGCGGTGCCGCCGATGCCACTGCCGATGACGACGGCCCTAGGCAAACAAGCGTCGCAGTGCACGGGGGCTGGTCAGCGCGCGCTCGGCCTCGGAGAGCATCTTGTTCAGCTCGATGTGGCCTTGCTCGTTGGTCATGCGTCCGATGCGGTCGAGGCCCTTGGGCGTCTCCTTGCGGATGATCTTCATGATGTAGTCCCAGACCACCTGCTCGGGCATGCTCGGAAAGGCCGAGAGCACGTCGTCGTAGTGGTCGTACATCTTGTCCAGAACCTGATCGAGGTCGATGCCCAGCTTGCGCATGGGGTTGACCAGATCATGAGCGGCCCATCCCAAGATCATCAGCGTGATGAGGTTCTTGGCCATGATCTTGCGGCGGTTCTTTTTGAATTGCGGGTAGACCTCTGGGTAGAAGTGCTTGCCGGCGGCAATGTGCCTCGCCTCGTCCTCTGAGATGCGCTTGAGCAGTGTCTTGAGCTGTGGGCTCTGCACCTTGCCCTTGATCTTGAAGAAGATCTGATTGGCCAGGTGCTCGCCGATGATGTTGACGTTGCCCATCATGAAGGCGACGTCGTCCCGGTCAATGACTCCGTAGGTGTAGAGCAGCCGCAGAGAAGGCTTGACGGGGTCGATAGGCCGGCCCGTGATCTTTGGAATGACCCGACGCAGCGCTTCGTAGTGCTTGGCTTCTTCGAGGGCCTGCTCGACGAAATAGAACTTGCCCTCTTCGCTGGTCAGCTGGGGACTGATGAAGCTTGCGGCGGTGACCGCAGCCTTTTCGCCCGGCAACAGAAAGCCCAACATCGCCGCGATGGATTCGGCGTACTCGGGGTCTTCGCGAATGGGCTCTTCCCAATCGATGACGGTGGGCACCGCCCAGAACTTCTCTTGCCCACGCTCAAAGATCTGCCACTTCTTTTTGTCGCGATGGGCAGCGGTGAGATCCCAGTTTCCCTCTCCGGTAATCGCGGATCGCCAGCTGGTGCTGGCGGTGTTCTCTGGGGGCGGTGGAGCCTCGGTCGGTCGTGTCCGGGTCTTGGCCATTCGCACCTCCAGACCCCGATCATACCGGAGAGTTCGCATTCCTCGCTGTTCGGATGCCGTCGACGGACTGCCGAGCGTCGCGGGCGCCGGTGCTGCTCACCTCAACCGAACAGCCAGCTCCACAGGGACTCTTTGTTGCTGTCCGATCCGATGTTGGCTTCGCGCACGGCCGCTTCGATCTCGGTGTTCAGCTCGGTGACGAAGGTCGCTGTGACACTGGTGCTGACCCATGCCGCGCGATGAACCTCCGAGCACGCTCTCAGCTCATCGTGGAGGGCTTGCACAGAGGCGTAGCGATCGTCGGGTCGTTTCGCCAAGCAGATGCGTACGATGCCCTCCACAAGGGCAGGCAAGACCAACTCCGGTGCGACGCTCGACAGCGATGGGACCCCCTTGTTGATGTGGCTGATCATCGTGTCCATGCGGTTGGGTTCGTCGAACGGAAACACGCCCGTCAGCATGCGAAACAGCACGATGCCGATGGCGTAGATGTCGACGCGGTGGTCGGACTCCAGCGCCGAGACTTGCTCGGGAGCCATGCAGTGAGGAGAACCGATGACCTCGCCCACGTCGGTGATGCTCTGGTCGGGCTCGGCGAGCTGGGCCAGTCCGAAGTCGACGACCTTGAGGGTGTCACCGGGAGCCAGCAGCAGGTTCGACGGCTTGAGATCCCGGTGCACCACCCCCTGTTCATGGGCGTAGCTGAGCGCGGCGCAGAGCTGCATGGTCAGGGCCAGCGCTCGCTCGACGTCCATCTCGGCGTCGCCCAGTACCGCGTCTAGGTTTGGCCCCTCGACAAGGTCCATGGCCAGGTAGAAGCGCTGATCCTCAAGCTGCCCAGAATCGTGCAGGGCCACGATGTTTGGGTGGTCCAGGCGCGCCAGGGTTCGGGCTTCGCGCTTGAAGCGCTGCTCGAAGGACTGCATGTCTTCGACGTCCAAGGCCGCACTCATCACTTTGACGGCAGTGGGCATGTCCCGATGCTGGTCGTGGGCGCGGTAGACGACCGCCATGCCGCCGCGAGCAAGGCGGTCTAGAATCTGGTGACGGCCACCCACTACGGTGCCGATCAGTGCATCATCTTGGTTTGGTCTGGTTGTGGGCATCGCTGTGCTCGCCAGCATACGGGGTTTGACCAAGCACCGGAGACTCCCCCCTTGATTTGGCTTCTGGCCTTCATCGCTGCTGCCGAGACCCCCAATCCCGACCGGCCGACTGTGGCCATGACCAGCGGATTGGTCGCGGCGGACACCTTCGAGCTCGAGGCGGGCGGACTGTGGAGCCGCGACAATGGTGTCGGCGCGCCCATCTTGTTGAAGTACAGCTTTGGGGGCTTTGAGCCGCGCATCGGCTTCGACGGTGCGAACTCCGCCAGTGGCGCCCCAGGCCTGAATGTGGGCACCAAGTTCCACCTCGACAGCGGCACCGCGGGGACTGCTTCGGCCTTCTTTGGCAGTGCCGTGCCCGTCGCGACCGGCGAGACCTGGTCGGGCTCGGTCCAGCTGCTCGCTTCGACGGGCGTCGAGCAGATTGGGGTGTTGGTGAATGTGGGCGTCGCGTTTGAAGCGGAGGGACCGTTCTCTGTCGCTGGGGTGCCCGTTGCGCTCGTGGTCAGCTTGCCGCCCTTTATCCCATCCTGCGGGGTGTTCGTCGAGAGCGCTGCGGTGCTTGATCAAGGACTGGGGCAGGGTGTGCTCGATGGAGGCATTGCGTGCCTTGTGACCGAGATCGTGATGATCGATACGGCGTTCGGCTACACCATGGATGACGGCTCACCCTTCGCTCAGCTGGGTCTTGCTGTGAACTTCGGCACACTCGGCGCCAAATAAGTACGATGCGCAAGTGAGCGACGAATCCCTCGAATTCAGCCTGTCCGTGGACGCCGCGGCGACCCCTGCCCAGGTCTGGACGATTGTGGCGGATCTGCAGCGCTTCAACGACATGTGCCGCCTGGGTCCCGGCTTCGTCTTTGAGCGATTCGAGTCCCCCAGGCAGTACTCGGCCTACCGCGATGTGAACGACGGCGTGCTCAAGCGTGTCGAGGTCGAATGTCGCCTGCAAGACACCGGCAAGGGCACGCGCATCCACTTCAGGACCAACCATTTCCCAGATGGCTGGATGGCCCGTCAGCGCATGCGGGCCGAGGCGCTTGTGTCGACCAATCCGGCAATCACCGCCGGCCTCGAACGGGCGGCCAGGCTGGCTGCGGGCAGCGGGGCTGTGCGGCGCCCGCCTTCGCTCAGCGACGAGACCCTCGAGTGGCTGCAGAAGACGGCTCGACGTGTGCAGCCCGAACGCGTTGCGCATCGAATTCAACACCTTGCGGTGTCCGCGCCACTCGACAAGCAGATTGGACTCACCCCGGCTGCGATGGCTGCCGAGCTGGACATGGACGAGTCCATGGTTTGGGTCGGGTTCTTCAAGGCTGTCGAGGTGGGCCTTCTCGAGATGCTGTGGGACCCCATGTGCCCCCGATGCTTCTCGGTGGGCACCGCGACCCAGCACGCCCTGGACGATGCCGACGAGAACGCGCACTGCAGCGCCTGCGAGAACCTCTACTGGGGCTCCGACTTGCACTGCATTGCCGTGTCTTTTCGGCCCAGCGCCCGCATTCGTGATCTGAGTGCCGTCGCTCGGCATGCCGGGGCTCCGCGCGCTTTTGCGGCGGGAGTCTTGAACCCCCGACAGGTCATGTTGTGGACGCCGGACCTGACCGAGGGCACGTGGACGGTGCACGCCCATCACCGCGGCTCCAAGAAGAGCCGGATTGTGGTGATGGAGCACGCCCAAGAGAGCGAGGTCGACCTGGGCGTGGTGCCCGATGGTGTGACGCCAGTTGCGGTGCGAGTCGGCCCAGGGCGCGTGCGCGTACTGGTGCGTTCAGGTCTGAGCCAGTCCGCTTTCGTCTCCTTGCACTCCACCCGCATTCCCGCTGGCATGTTGACCCTCGAGCGCGTGATGGAGGTCCCGGGTGCAGACCTGCTCGCGGACCCAAACTCTGCCGGTGCCGGAATCGCCGCCACCCTGATGCG
>CAYYHT010000337.1:0-4021 GCA_964471355.1 uncultured Enterobacteriaceae bacterium | reverse complement strand
GAAAGACCAAGTGGATCTCGGCCGTGGACCAAAGCGATGCGACCGAAGTCGACCGTGTCTTCTCGGCCTTGGCCGATGCCGACTACAGCATGGCGGCTCCCGGAGCTCCATTTATCGCGGTCTGGGAACGCCTCGAGCCCGCCCTCAAGGCTGCCGCACGAATCGACGGTGCCAAAGGTTGGGCGCTGGGACTGTCGCTGGGTCCCGTCACCATCGTCGAGTCCGGGGACTTTGCGATTCCCGGCGGTGTCGCCGTTGAAGAAGCCTTGAAGGCCGCCTCAGAGGGGGGCACCGGTCGCGTTTCCATTGCCACCGCGTCCGTGCGCGATGTCGAGTTCATCGACTTGCAGCGCAGCCGCCGCAAGGACATCGACACCGTGCCGATGAACGCCGACGCGTCCCAGCTGACCTTCAGCGCGGCGATCCGAAAGGCCAGGACGACCGGTGAACAGCGGCGAAAGAAGAAGAAGAAAAAGAAGAAGGGCAGGGGTCCCAAATACCTGCCCAAGCAGATCGGCGACCGCTACACCGTGCTGGGCACCATCGGAAAGGGGGGCATGGGCTACGTGCTCGATGTCCAGGATCGCCAGACCTATGAGCGCTGTGTGGCCAAGTTGCTGCTGCCCGATCTGGCCGAGGACCCCGACTTTGTCCAGCGCTTCCACACCGAAGCGCGCATCATCCGCGACCTCAACCACCCCAACATCGTCAAGCTGCTCGACTACGGTGTCGACGACTCCGGTGCGCTGTACATGGTCATGGAGAAGCTGGTCGGCATGGAGCTGTCCGCGCTGATCAAACACGGCACCCTGCATCCCAAGGTCGTGCGCGGATTCTCCCTCGATGTGCTCTCTGCGCTTCAGGCCGCCCACGAGGCGGGGGTCATTCATCGGGACATCAAGCCCGACAACATCTACATCGTCGACCGGCCTGGAATGCGCCCTTCGGCCCGCGTCATCGACTTTGGTATCGCTCTCGAGGGGGACCGCTTTGTCGATCCCGATGCCGACGAGGAGATCATCGGCACGCCTCGGTACATGTCCCCCGAGCAGCTCACCGGTGGCGGAGTCGATGTTCGGTCGGACTTGTATTCGCTGGCCATCATCCAATTTTTGGCCTTGAGCGGCGATTATCCGCACAAGGTGACCAAGGGTCGTCAGGTCATCATCGACCGATTGGGTCCGCCTCGCTCACTGCAAGAACTCTCTGAACAGGCGCTGCCTCGCCCGCTGGTCCACATCATCATGAAGGCGTTGGCTAGCAACCCAGATGATCGATGGGACAGCGCGCGCCAGATGCGCAAAGCCCTCAAGGCCGTTCGCGTCGATCTGGTCTAGCTCAGTCGCCGATGGGCTGCGGCTTCTTCGGCTTGTTGGCCGCCGATGCAGCACACGGTGGTGACGACGATGGGTATCCAAGCTTTCATGTCGCCAAGTCTGCTCGGGGTGACAGGCGTCAGAGGGTGACGGCCGTCGGACGCCGGGCTGGCAACGAGCAAAGGCGGCGAATCAGCGGGCACAGGGCTCGCACATGGGCTGTGCGACTGATTTGTGGAGGTCTGTGTTGTCTATCGCCCTGTCCCCGAGAATCGATGCCCCCAGCGGGCGTGACGCCGTTCGGCGGTTGCTCACCAGCCGTCGCTCCGGCGCGCTTACATCGCTTGATGCCTACCGGTGTGAGGCGCG
This sequence comes from uncultured Enterobacteriaceae bacterium, assembly GCA_964471355.1. GTDB lineage: Bacteria > Myxococcota_A > UBA796 > UBA796 > CAYYHT01. The sequence goes on along the minus strand of CAYYHT010000337.1, from coordinate 2,336 downwards.
CTGCCACACCGGGGCCGCTGGCCCGCGAAACCGCCTGGGCCGGTGGATTGACGATGTGCCCGTGGGCGTCGAAGCCCTGCGCTATGCCCAGGTCGATGTCTGGTATTCCGAGGGCTCGACGCGGCTCCGTGCGGCGCGGGTCGCCGAGTCCGAGGGGCTGTCGCTGTTCTGTGTGCAGCCTGGTCAGTCGGTGGCGCGCTTGGCCGAAGCCGCAGAGGCCTACGACGTCGCGAGCCACCTGTTCGATGGGGCGCTGCGGCTGCTTCACGCCATCTCTGTTCGCCACGGAATGGCGTGATGGCCCGGCTGTTTTTGCTGATCGGTGGCCTGGCTTGGACGGGTGCGGCCCTGTTGGGCGCTTCGATTCCCAGCGGGTCGGCACAGGCCATGCCCGAGCTGTTGCGGGGGCGGTATGTGTGTGTGGCGTCGGACCGTGCCCCTGGCTGGCAGACCGGCGACTGCGACTTCTCTGAGCGCTCGGCTGCTTGGCTGGCGGACTTCTTGGAGAGGGAGTGCCTGGACAGCCCGCCGTCGTGGTGGGGCCAGCGCTCGGCGCCACGCGTGCCGGACTTCGTGTTGAGCCTGCAGCCGTCGAGCCGCTTTGACTGGCGCGAGCGGGCGACCATCCGCCTGCAGGGATCGCACGCCTGGATACGCGTCGGCGATGTCGAGGTCGAGCGCACCTGCCCGGTCGAATCCTCGGCCGTCTGGTGGACCCTGGTGCGCTACCGCGAACTGGAGTTCGGCGAGGAGTAAGCGCGTGTCATCGATGGTGGACACCGTGTCTGCTAGCGGCGACAGATTCACGCATCAGCGGCCAGCAAACGCCGAATATGGGTTGGCACGTGCGCTGCACAACAGGTGGGCCCCGGGAGATTTCTATGCGTGCCCTGCCTGTGCTCTTGCTCTTCTTGTCTGCCTGCGCTGACGATTCTTCAGTCGTCGAAGGCACATTGTTCACGGTCCCGGAGTTTGACGTGGTCATCACGCCCTTCGGCAACGGGCTGAGCCTGGGAGTGGGCGAGATCTCCGATGAGACGGCCGACATCTATGTCTTCGACGGACCGCAAGTGCTTCACCAGGAGCACTGCCCAGTGGGACATGAGTTTGTGATGGTCACTCAAGGAACGAATTTGCGGGTTGAGGTCGATGGCTACGAGCTCGACAGCGATGGCGGGCACGTCGCGTTGCTATGGGCCGTCCCGACTCTGTGACAGCATCACCAGCTCGGCCTCGGCCTTGCCTTGCTCAAGCAGGTGTTGCCGCAGCCACGCCCGCACCGGCTCCAAGCCGATGGGGTGCTCCGAGAGCTGGGGCAGAGGGTCAAAGGCGGCGGCCATGAAGTCTTCCTCCGCCGCCCCCAGTTTTTGCCGGGCGTCGGTCAGGTACCGCTCACGGTCCCGCTCGCGCAGGGTGTCGATCTTATTCACGACGGCCAGCACGGGCCGTCCAGTGGCGACCGCTTCGTCGTAGTCGGCCTTCTCTCGGGCTTGTACACCACCTTGAGCGTTCACGACGTAGACGTAGACGTCGATCAGCTGCAGCACCTGCTTGGCTTCTTCGGTGACCGCCTCGATGATGTCCCCCATGCCGGGCGTGTTGACCACGAACAGCGCTGAGGCGCCTTGCAGCTGGGTGATCTCGACCTCGGTGGTCGAGCCTGCGACCGGGCTCACGTTGCCGCTGTCGACCCCGAAGATGGCCTTGATGGCGGCGTCTTTTCCGCTGGAGGGCGAGCCCACCACACCCACGGTCACGCGGTGCTCCAGCACCTGTCTCAGGCGAGCGACCTCGAGCACGATCGGCAGCAACAGCTCGTCGTCGGGCCTCGACAGGTGCCAAGCCCCCGCCGCGAACACCAGCGGGAACAGGCCAGTCAGCGCGACCAGACCCAGCAGGCCCAAGCCGACCGCACGGCCCAGCTGCTCGATCTGACTCGTGGCGGGGACGAGCTGTCGGTCCGCCCTGACGGCGTCGGGAGGTGAGATGCCCAGGCGATCGGTCAGGCTGGTCTGCTGGTCTGGCGTCAGCCGGTCCCAGGCGGTGTTCACCCAGTGCTGCAGCAGGGCGCGCTCGTTGTCGTGCACCGTCTCGCCCGGCAGTACATCGAGGCGCATGGCCAGGTCGCGCAGCAGCTCGTCGTAGCCCGGCCCCTCTCCTGTGCGCATGATCAGGTTGAGCACATCGTTGCCGCCACGGCGGCGCAGGCTCTTGGTGATGCGACTGGACAAGTCGCCGAGTCCAAAGTCCTCGGAGGTGATGCCTAGCGCCTTGGCCAGCGGTCCGAGCTCGTGCCGATGACAGCGCCGCAGCAGCTCCGTCAGCTTCCTGTCGGA
>CAYYHT010000336.1:0-8303 GCA_964471355.1 uncultured Enterobacteriaceae bacterium | reverse complement strand
GACGGATCCGATGCCTGACAGCGCCTCGACCACGATTTCTTGGAGCTCGACGTAGGGGATCTCGACCGGCGTAAACACCGGATTCATGGACTCATCGCCAATGGTGACTGCCACGTACCAAGAGTCCTTGCTGACCGAGTGCGCAATCGTCTCGTTGAAGCGCAGTGTGTCGCCGTCGATGACCGTGCCGTCCTCTTCAGTGAACTCGTAGACCAGGGTGCCATTCTCGTACAGCTCGACTCGGTCCACATCCATCCAGATCGGCGCCTGAACCTCAATCGTGATCTCGACGTCGGCATCGGCGGGCTGGAACTCTTCGCCGATAGGCTTGCCATCGATCCACATCTGCATGAACGGCCCGTACGACGCGACGACTCGGTGGTCGCGCACCTGATTGGCGATCTCTTGGTCGTCGATGTACGCCGGGTCGTCCGTCGAAGACATGATGTAGTTGCGCGGGCATCCGCTCTCGGTGGCGGTCCAGCTATGGGTGTCGCTGTTGCCCAGCACGGTGAACTTGAAGCCCAGGTTCAACAGGCTGAACCAGTCGTCGAGGTCGCCGTGGACTCCTGCTCCAAGCGTGTAGGTGCCCGCCTCGAGGTCGACTTGCTCGTCCATCGTGCGGCTGACGAAGTCGACCACGTCGATGTCCGGGTCCCCTTCTCCGTAGGCGGTGAGCTCTGGTTGCGTCGGCGTGCGCAGGTAGTCGAAGCGCTTGCCATTGAGCAGCTCGAGCCCGTCGAACTCCCACGAGATGTTGTCCTTGTCGAGCAGGTCGTTGCTCAGACCGAGCGTTGGCGTATCGACGATGGGCAAGCCGGCCTCGCCCGGTCCCAGGACAGTGCCACCGTAGGGCGAGTAGCCATATTGGTCGAAGTAGCCCAAGATGCCCGAGCGCGGATGTCCTACAAAGACCGTCGCATTGTAGCCCGCGTCGCGACCCTGTTGCTCGAGGCCGCCGATGATGTCTCGCGGACCCATTCCGGTCCAGTCGATGGCGCCACCGGCCGGGCCCAAGAAGTTCTTCTGCATGGGAAAGGCGAGGAAGTGGCCAAGCTCGACCGTGGTGGTCTCGACGCCGACGGCGGTGTTGACCCACTCTTCCATTCCCAGGTGCTCGATCGTCGGACCGTAGTCGGTGATGACGTCGTGGTCGGTCGAGACAAAGAACTCGACACCCTCGACGGACATGGTGCGCACGCGGTCGGCCAGGGCCACGCCGCTGTCATGCGATGGGTTGGCGTGAACGTGCAGGTCGGCAGAAATCCAGCCGTCGGTGACCACACTGCGCGTCAGCTGAAAATCGAGCTGATGCCGCTGCGAGGTGCCGACTTCGAATGGTTCGGACCACTGCAGCTCGTACTCGAGCCCGCGGGTCGCTGCTGCGCAGTAGGTGCCCTCAGGCAGTTCGAGATCTCCGATGCCGTACATGGCAAAGAAGACCATCTCTGGAGCACCGCCGATGAAGCCATCGCCGAACACTGGGTTGCGCTCGGGAATGAGCGACTCGCGCGGGGCTGGGCAGCTGGGTTCGCCATCAGCGACTCGGTAGACCGACAGCTTGCTGGGAATGCGGATGTTGTCGTCGTCATGGATCGAGAAGCTGACCAATCCCGGCCGCGGGCCGACCAACTGGATGGCCTGGTCGGAGCCTTCGGCCACGGTGATGGCGACACGCGCGGAGTCCGGACGGCCGTGGCGGTGAACCAACAGCTCCCAGTCACCGGGGGGCAGACGTCCGCCGAAGGACCCGTCGGCGAGTGGATCGTCTAGGCTGGAGTCGGTTCCCCACTGGCTCCAGGGCTTTTCTGCGCCGGGCTCGAACACGAAGACGTCCATGTTGGACAGCGGCATGCCCGTGCCCTCTTCGACGACCGTGCCGGTGACGGTGCCGAATGGCTTGCCGAGCGCATCGGTCCACGCATCGACAATCGCACCTACATCGCCGTCACCGACAAAGAAGTAGCGTTCGTAGCGCAGCCCAGTGTTCGCGGTGAACCGCGCGTCTGTGCCGTCACCATCGCGAGCGCCACCGAACATGGCGGTCTGGCCTGCGGTGAACAGTGGCACGAAGCCCAAGCCCTCTTTCGGGGCGATTCCGTAGCTGACGCCGTCACCAACGCCGGCCAGGAAGGGAAACCCAAACGGGTCCGTGAACAGGTTGCGTTCTTCCGAGAATGCCTCGAAGACAGCGCCGTCCTCGTCAAAGCCAATGCCCGAAGCGAACACATTGATCGAGCCACCCTGCAGGTAGAAGTCGCCGATGACCACGCCAGACTCGACCGCCCAGTCGATGACCGGGTAGGCCACCTCGTGGTAGCCGACATCGTCGACGGTTGTGGGCAGCTCGCCAGTGCCGTCGTAGCCGTAATAGACCGTCGTCGTCATCTTGACGTAGGACGTGCCTGGCAGCAGCTCGTAGTCGGTGACCATCCACTGGTCTGGCGCCTTGACGACCCCCCAAAGCACGCCAAGCATGCTCAGGAATGGCTCGACAGGCGAGCTGACGCGGACGATGGCCGAGCCGCCGTCCGACCCGTCGGCCAACACCGTGATGTCAGCCTCGGTGGGCTTGGCCACGTTCATGTTGGTACTCGGCGCCACTTCGGCGAGCTGGTCGAGGCCGCGCCCCCCTGAATACTGTGGATCGAAGCGTTGTACGTCTGCGTCGATCAACGCTCCGCCAAACAACCCTGGGCCCATGTCGTTGCGAGCACCCAGAATCACAACGCGGATCTTGTCGTTCTCGAGCATGAAATCGCCCGGCTTGGCCAAGGCCTTTTCGCCGCCGATCACCTGATCTTTGCGCTCGATGGAGTACGCCGACGACCACTCTGTTTCCTGCACTGCACAGGAGGAGAACAAGGCGATCGACGCGAGGACCGTGGACAGCTTGGCGGCGCTTGTGTACATGGGCAGTCAGATAACTCATCCGAGAGTCCCCATGACGACCCTTGTTGCTCTGCTTCTGTCCCCCATCGCGGCTGCCCAAGACGCCTCTGCGGGCATGCCTGAGCCGACCCTGCAGCTCCAGACCTGGGTCACTGCCTTTGACCAGGACCAGGATCCCACCGCTGACCCCAACGGCTACGGCGATCCCGAGCACGATGTGGGCATCGGCATCGCTCGAGCACGAGTTGGCATGACCGGCGAGACCGACACGCTGTCTTATGACATCACCGTTGGCACCACATCGCCCTACGATGGACTCACCGTGACCGAGACCGACGTGGCCATCATCGGTGCCATTCTGACCGGCAAGTCGGCCATCGGCGACAACGAGCTAAGGCTGAGCGTTGGAGCGCAGCGAATTCCCTTCGGTCGCGAGCGCCTGCTGTCCTCGAAGGACCTGCTCTTTCAAGAGCGCGCCGTCGGTGTTCAGTGGACGGCTCCCGGCTACCAAGCGGGTGCCATGGCTGACTTCGAGCTCGACATGGGCCTGCGCATTCGCGCCGGCGTGTTCAACGGCGGCGAGGGCCTGTACGGCGACAACAACGACGGATTGACCATCGCCGGTCGCCTTGAGTGGGCAAATGGTGACCACTACACGCGCATGCCCAAGGCAGGCACCATGGGCTTTGCTGCGTCGGTCTACCAGGACACGGGCCTCGCAACCAACAGTCTGGGCATAGGCGGCGACCTCTTTGCGCGCTTCGGCCCCCTGTTGATCTCCGCTGAAGGCACATCGACCAGCATCAACCCGACGAACAACACCATCGACCTGCCAACGGTGCTCACCCAAACCTCGCGCCTTGGCGTCACCGCTCAAGTCTCGGTGGTCTCAGACATGGATCGGGGTGGCATCGAGTTCGGCGGCCGATTCTCGATGCTCGATGACAACAGTGCCATCAAGGACAATGGCGACGTGGGCATCGTGCATGCGGGGCTGACCCGTTGGGACATTCAACCCGGCCTCGATCTGGGCGCGGGCTTCATCCATCGCGAGGAACTGGGCGGCCGCGCGCTCGGCAACGACACGATGCGGCTGTGGGCCCAGGTCCGCTGGCCCATCAATTCCGATGCGCCCGAGGCAGATGTCGCGGCCGCACCGGCTGCCCCTACCGTGCCAGCCGAGACTGCCCCAGTCGAGCCCGCCGCGCCTGAACCGACTCCAGAGCCTGCTGTCGAGCCCCCAGCTCCTGCCGAGCCTGCAGCCGAGGCCCCGGCGGCCACGGAAGCTCCTGAAGCTCCTGAAGCTCCTGCCGACGAGGGGTCGGCTCCCGCCGACGAAGCCGAGACTCCCGAAAATCCGGCCGAAGAGCCAGAGGCTCCTGCACCCGAATAGACGCCGGGGTCGTCTAGTCGCTGCTGATCAGCGGTTGAGGAACACCAACGCGGCTCAGTTCACGTGCTGGGGCGCGGACTTGCTGCCGTAGGCCTCACCGCCAGCGGTGATGTAGAAGTCGATGCCACCCGGGAATGCATCGGATGGCAGCTTGGCCCTGTACGCGCCGATTCGGTAGGGCATCTGCACGGTCTTCCAGGACTTGCCCGGCTCGCGCCAGTGCAGAATGACGATGGCGTCAGTGCTCGAGTCGCCCATCTTGACCTGGAATGCACCACCCACGGCGGACGATGGTGCCTTGACGGCCATGGGGGCCGAAGCGGGAACAATGGCGACCTCTTCTGGAGGCGGTACCACTTCAACCGGCGGTGGCGGGACCACCTCTTTGGGCGGGTCTTTCTTCTTGATCTCTTTGGGCGGGTCTTTCTTCTTGATCTCTTTGGGAGGCGGCTTGACCTCGACCGGCTCGACCGGCTTCGGTTGCGCGTCCACAGACCCGTCGTTTGGATTCTTGCCCGGATCGGGAGGCGGCGGATCGACAGGCGCCTCGACAGCGACAGCCGGGGGGGTCTCGGGAGCTTGGGGGCTGGCCATGACGAAGGCCGTTCCAATGCCCGCAACCACGAGCATGGCCACGCCAAAGAAGACCAACCCGCCGGTCAATCCGACCATGGCGACGGTCTGTGCGCTGCCACCCGAGCTCGTGACGGGCGGCTGGCTGAACTCGCCCGTCTGCGGGATCGGGTAGCCACCGGGTCCGACCATGGTCGGTGCGCCCAGGTGCTGTCCGCTAGTGAAAGTGCCTTGGCCGGCAAGGGTTCCTTGGCCCGTCATCGTTGGCTGGCCAGGCACTCCCTGCGGGTACTGGCCGGGTCCCATGGTCAGCTGTCCGGGACCGCCTGCTCCTGGCTGCGGCACCCCAGGCGGGTAGCCGGGTGCGGTTCCAGGTGGATAGCCGGGTGCGGTTCCAGGTGGGTAGCCAGGCACCGTCCCAGGCGGGTAGCCGGGTGCGGTTCCTGGCGGGTAGCCGGGCACCGTTCCAGGTGGGTAGCCGGGTGCGGTTCCTGGCGGGTAGCCAGGCACCGTTCCAGGTGGAGCCGCGACAGCCTGCGGTTGTTGCTGGGGCACCTCGCCCGTCGGCTGCTTCTCGGGGAACATCTGGTCGACGTTGATCTCGTCGCCGCCCATCCACGCCATCGTCTCGTTGCCGCCCGACGTCGGGGACTCCATCAGGTCCTCTTCGAAGTCGGCCTGGTCCGGAATGGTGGGAGGGTCGCCGGATGGACGTGCCACCGGCGGCGTTCCGGGTGGGTCTTCCGGAAGGCTATCGAGAATCTCACCGAGCGCGTCTTTGAACGCGATGACATCATCGAATCGATCTTCGCGGCGGTATTCGGTGCACTTGATCAGCACGTCGACGAGTTGTGGCTCAATTCCAGCCATCATCGAGGCGTCGCGGTCTGCCGCGAACAGGTCCATAGGCGTCTTGTTCGTCAGCAGCGAATAGAGCGTGGCGCCTAGCGCGTATTCGTCTGCGCGCGCATCGACATGCTTGGCGTCGGAGCGCTGCTCGGGCGCCATGTAGCCCCAGGTGCCCATCACCGCACCGGTCTTGGTCATGCTCATGTTGCCGTCGTTGATGCGCGCAATGCCGAAGTCGGTCACTCGCATCTCGCCGTCGGTCGTGATGAGCACATTGTGGGGCTTGATGTCTCGGTGAATGACGCCCTTTTTGTGCGCGGCATGCAGGCCGTCGGCCGTTTGCATGACCGCTTTCACGGCCATTCGCGGCGGCATGGCCCCGTTGTCTTCGAGCCAATCAACCAGGCAGCCGCCCTCGAGCAGCTCCATGACGATGTAGGACGAGGCACCGTCCACCCCGACGTCGTAGACGCGCACGATGTTGCGATGCTCGAGCAGCGCCATCATCTGCGCCTCGCCTTCGAATCGCTTTCGCAGTTTCGCCTTTGTCGCCAGATGCGGCGCCATGATCTTGATGGCCCGCCACGCCTTTAGCCGCTGGTCATAGCCGCGGAAAACCGCCGCCATCCCGCCCTCACCGAGCTGCGACACCAGCAGGTACCGGTAATCGTTGAGGTGTTTTGGGTATTCAGTCGAGCTCATCGACCCCAGCCGGAACGGATCAGAGACAGCAATCTGGCGCGTTTGCCGGTCTGCCGAGTTGGTTTCGAGACTAGCAGATCATCGACCAGGGTTCCCAGGCTTTGAGCTAGATCCCGAGCGGCATCGGGGTCGGGCGCTGGCGGCCGAACCGCAGACGCCAGCTGCTCGAATTCCGCGATCGCGCGGGCAAGCTGACGTGGCTGTTCCACCACGACGGCTTCAGCGCTCAGGCGGCGGGCAAAGGCGAGTTGGTGGCCATCGACGTGTTCTCCCTTCTTGGGATGGCGCGGAACAACGATGGGCACATGGCCATGGCGACGAGCCAGAGCGATGGACGCTGGGCCTGCATGGGTGATGACGATTCGCGCGCTGCCGACCAGCTTGTCGACCTCCGAGGGCTTGAGCAGAGAGTGGACCGTGCAGTGCGGCGCCGGTTCCTGCGACGTGCCAGCCTGGACGACCACCGCTTCGCTCGAGGACACGGCGAACAGCTCCATCGCCGCGACCAGGCGGTCGAAGGGCAGCTCGTGAGTTCCTGTCATCGCAAAGATCAACCCATTCCTCCGTCACCACACTCGGCCGAGCACCACACCGCTCGGGTAGTGTCGCTGCTGTTCTGGCCACTGCAACACCACCCGATCTGCCAGCGGCGCCAACAAGCGTCCCGTCAGCGACGGAGAGTCGATGCGGTCATAGACCTCGATGAATACCGTGGGCACCCCCATCAGGCGCGCCATGGCAAAGAAGGGAAGCGCGATGCCGGCCCCGTTGCTGACCAGCACATCGGGCTGCTCCTTCCACATGACCTGGCGGGCTTGACGAGCGTTGCGCACTAAGTTGGGCAGATTGCGCGTCGTCGGCCAGGCCCCGTGATGAACCCGTTCATCGGCCAGCAGCTCTGCAGAGTCCGGCAGATCGAAGGTCACCCAGAAGCGATCGTGCTGGCCCCACCACGCTTGCAGGGCGTGCAACTGCGCGAGATGGCCGCCGGACGAGCAGACAAATCCGATGTTCATGCGGTTCTCAACAGCTGTTCATAGGCGTGGTCCCAGACCGAAGCAATGACCGGCCAGCTGTACCCAGCGACCGTGGTGGCGGCGCCGGACACCAGCCTCGGCAGATCATGTCGGCCCAGTTTAGCCAGTCCTGCAGCAGCAGCACTCGGATCGCGGAAGTCCACCCTCCATCCACTGACTCCATGCTGCACCAGCTCCTCAAACGGCGGTATGGCGCTGACTGCCACCGGCACCGACGCCGCCATCGCTTCGACCACTCCGACGCCAAACCCTTCATGGCGCGAGGGAAACAGCGCCAGCTCGGCCGCGGCAAGCTCATGGTCCAGCGCGTTGTCGGACACCGCCCCAAGAAACTGAACGATCTGTCCCAGGCCTTTGTCTGACACACACTGCCTCAGCGAGGCCAGCAGGGTGCTGTCGCGACACGGACCCACGATATGGACACTCGACGGACGGTCATCGGCGCCCAGGCGCTCGAGGGCTGCGAACAGGTCCGCATGGCCCTTGTGGGAATCGATTCTTCCAGGCACCAGCCATACGCCCGGTTGGGGGGCCCGCTCCACGGCCTCGAAACGCCGGATATCGACCCCGTTGGGCATCACGCTGCCGCGAACATTCGCCCCCGAGAGCACGTCCTGGTCCGCTTCAGAGGTGTACCAGACCGCCCCCGCCGCGCTGAGCGTTGCTCGCGTGACGGTGCGCAGCCAAACATGCTTCAGCCAAGCCATGCGCTCGGTGTGAAAGTAGCCACCGTGCGTCGATACGCCCACGGCGGCTCCGTGGACATAGCGACTGTGGACCGCCATGTCCGTCAGGCCATCGAGTCCGTGGGCATGCACGACATCGGCACCCTTCATGACCTGCACCATGCCGTGAGC
>CAYYHT010000335.1:0-8317 GCA_964471355.1 uncultured Enterobacteriaceae bacterium | reverse complement strand
ACACAGGGACCCTCGGCCGCCTGCTCTGGTTGAGTGCCGAATCCGCAGAGACAAGCACGGTCTTGAGAGCGAGCATCTTGGCCGACCGACTTCCCGGTGACGGCCCGGCCAACATCCTCGTGCAGAACATGACCGTCATTCAGCTCGACATTCGCCTCGGCCGCCCGGATGCCATTCTTGAACTGCTGCGTCAGACGTTGCCCAAAAAGGAAGCCTGGGCGTTCAAGCAGCGTCCCGAGACACTCAAGCTGATCACCAAAACCACCAAGATCGTCGACCCCGGCGACCTGCTCGACGTGCTCGAAGAGACCGACACCGCCAACCGGTGGGCTCCGCTCGCCAACGCCTTGCGCATCGAGTCCGGCCGTCAGCCCGACCTGCTGCGGGAGCTGTCTCCCGAGCTGCGCTCCCTCACCGAAGACGCGCTGGCTGAGATTCGGAAGCACCGACCGTCGAAGTAGCGCTCACCCCGCGCCCAACACCAGGGTCACGTTGGTGCCGCCGAAGCCGAACGAGTTCGAGATGGCCACCTTGGCATCGGTCGAGGCGGACTCGAGCAGTGGCGGGTAGTCGTGCAGGGCCGGGTCGAGCGGGCTGGCGTTGATGCTGGGAGCCAGCCAGCCATCGGCCAGCATCCACCAGGTAAAGATGGCCTCGAGGGCGCCGGCCGCGCTGATGGTGTGGCCCGTGGTGCTCTTGGTCGAGGAGTAGGGCACCGGCGTCGGGAATACCTCGCGAATGGCGCCGACTTCCATGACATCGCCGGCGGGGGTCGAGGTGCCGTGGGTGTTGATGTAGCCCACGTCTTTGGCGGACAGTCCGGCGTGTGCAAGGGCCTGCCGCATGGCCCGTGCGGCGCCTCCCGATGAGGGGGCGACCATGTCTCCGGTGCCGTCTGAAGACAGTCCCCATCCGAGCAGACGGCCGCGGATGGCGGCTCCGCGGGCTTCGGCGTCTTCGAGGCGCTCCAAGATGACGGCTCCCGAGCCCTCACCCATGATGAAGCCCGCGCGGTCGGCGGCATAGGGCCGCGAGGCGCGCTCGGGCTTGTCGTTGTCCTGGGCGTTGTAGGCGCGCATGCTGTCGAAGCCGGCGTGGAAGCAGGTGTCCCAGCACTCGACTCCGCCCGCGAGCACGATGTCGGCATGGCCGCTGTCCAGAAGCATGGCTGCAATGGCCAGGTGCCAGGCCCCGCCGGCACAGGCGGCAGCGGCGGTCACACTGGGGCCGGTGGCGCCCAGCGCGTTGATGAGGTTGGCCGAGACCGTGCTGGACATGATGCGTGGAATGACCGTTGGTCGGACCTTGCGCATGTTTCCGGTCTGTTCCAATGCGTCGTGAATGCCCATGAAGGTGTCCACGTCACCGACGCCGCTGCCAAAGACCACCGCGACACGGCGAGCGTCGACACCCGCCTCGGCGATGGCCATGCGGGCGGCCTTGAGGGCGATTCGGCTGGCGCGTCCCATAAAGCGGGCGCCGCGTCGATCGATGCCGACTGCCTCGTTCGAGAGGTCGCCGGGGAACAAGCCGCCCAGGTGGCATCGCGCGTTGTACTGCTTGGCCGTCTCGACCGTCGAGAACTGGCCACCGGTACCGTCTCGCAGCGCGCGGGCGATGGTCTGCTGGTCAGAGCCGAGGTTGCAGCAGGCACCGGTTCCGGTGATCGCGATGGGGGTCTGCAGGGTTCGCATGTGCAGTTGCTAACCGCGTGGGTGATTGACATCGTGCGCCTAGATGCCGAGTGTGCGCTGCAGAGCGGTGTATTGTTGGGGGGCAATGCAATTGCGTGGCTAGGCCGAGGAGGTTCTCTGAAGCGCAGATTTCCAGTGTTGCTCGCGCTCCTGTTTCCGGCGCTGGCGTCTGGGCAGCAGCGGGCGGCACAATTCGACGGAGATGCTGACTACATCGTGCTCGGCGTGCTGGACCCTGGCACGAGCTTCACCGTCGAATCCTGGGTGCGTTTTGATGTCTATGACGGGTGGGAGACCGTCATCCAAGCCCTCGATCCTGCGAACCTGAACTCTTTCCACATCGGCTTTGCCGACGTGAACTGGGTGGTTGAGATCGAGGACATCAACGCCAGCGAGGGCACCAGCTGCACGACGGATTTGATCGACGCGGTCTGCCATCCCTTCACCATCACCCAAGGCGCGCCCTACCATGTGGCCGCCACCGTCGAGCCGGGCCTGGCCATCTTGTACATCGATGGAGTGGAGGTGGCACGCTCGGTGACTGTGCTCAGTCCTGGCTTTGGTACGGATATTTGGCAGATCGGGTCGGATGACATCGGCGGCGGCAGTGATCCCGTTGCGGGCCTGATGGATGAGGTGCGCATCTGGGACCACGTTCGCACCCCGACCGAGATTCAGTGCACGCGCGACCTGGCGCTGACCGGCAGTGAACCCGGTCTGTACGCGTTCTATCCGCTGGACTCGGACCCCGGCTCGGTGCGAACTCCCGATGCGACCGGCGCCCATGGAAACGCGGCGGTGCAGAACCAGACCACGTTCGTGGATTCGCCGTTCGGTTTGACGCAGACCACCGGCGGAGACGTGCCGTGCATCGACTTCGACGGAGACGGACAGACCCCCGCCGAGGGGGACTGCGACGACCTCGATGCCGCCATTCATGGGTTGGCTGTCGAGGTCTGCGACTTCGTGGACAACGACTGCAGCGGAGTCGTCGACGGTGCCGATGCCCTCGAAGCGGTCGAGTGGTACGCCGACAGCGATCTGGACGACTACGGCGATGCGTCGAACAGCGTGAGATCTTGCTCACCACCACTCGGCTACACCGATGTGGCGGGGGACTGCGATGACGGGTCGTCCGCGGTCAATCCGTTGGCAAACGAGGTGTGCGACGGCGTCGACAATGACTGCGACGGCACCGCCGATGTGAACGCGGTCGATGAGCCCATCTGGTACCGCGATGCGGACTCCGACGGTTGGGGAGACGCGGGCAACTTCTCACGGGCCTGTTTTGGCCCGCCCGGAACGGTGACACGGCCCGGGGACTGCGATGACAATGCCGATACCGTCAATCCAGACGAGCCTGAGGTCTGCGACGGCTTCGACAACAACTGCGATGACGAGATTGACGAGGGATGCGAGCCCAGTCGGGAGTGGTCGGCGATCGACACGGCGATTGACGGCGGACCCGGGAGCGGGTGCGGATGCACGTCCGGTGGGCGACCGATCGGCTGGTTCTGGATGTCGCTACTGGTGATCGGTGGAATGGGTCGACGCGGGCGAGTCGCTTGACGATTTGATAGGAGCGCCCATGCGATTCCGACTCCTCATCTGCTGTGCCTTGTTCGGCTGCGAACCCACTCCCGACGTCAACGACCCGGCCGTGTCTCCCATAGACAAGGAGGGGCGAGCTTCGTCTCGCCTTGGAGGTGGGTTGGGCTAGACGAAGCTCGCTCCTCCTCGTGTCGCTATTTCGACAGATCGGGCGTCTTCTGGGTTCCGCGCAGCTTGACGGCCGAATCGCGGAACTCTTCGGGGACCTCTTCGTAGCTGTAGACCGTCTTGTACACGTTGGGCGAGGGCTTGTAGCTCCAGATCTCATCGTGGACCTCGACCGGTCCCCTCCGAATCCTCTTTTTGGGCGCTTCAGGCTCCTCCACCGGTTCCTCGACCACCTCGACCGCGGGCGATCCTGGCATTCCGAGCTCGGCGAAGACGGCGTCTCGGATCAGCGGATTCGTCATTACAGCTGTGAGCGTGATCGACGTGCCTATCAAGTAGACGAAGAACGGCGTCTTGGCCTCTTTCCAGTGGATCATCAGGAATACGAGCTGGACCGGCGAGAACAGCAGGCTGCCGACAAACCACAGGACACCGCCTTCGGTCGCGATGACCAGCATGAACCACAGCCCACCCACCATCGAGATCAGGCTGCCGATCAAAATCGCCAGCAGGGTGACGGCCATCATGAGGGCGAGTACTCCATCATCGCTCGCCAAACTCTTCGATGAGCCACTCTTCGGCGGCGACCATGTTGTTGTCGATGCCGCTGCGGGTGGTGCCGATGACGACATCATCACTGGCCGCAAAGCCCAGTCGGGTCTGAGCCCAGACTGCCAGCAGGTGCAGGGTGCCGCCGCCAGTGCTGTCGGTGGTCCATTCACCGTCTTCGAAGTTGGTGTCTTCACTGGTTCGCACGAATCCGCGGCCTTCCCGAGGCAGCCACACCTCGGCCGAGAAGGAGATCTCGATGGCCGTGTTGCCGCCTTCTCCCTCATAGATGTCGGTGGTCCAGGAGCGAGCGATAAAGCCCCAGCGGGGGTCTTCGGTCTGTGTGGGCAGCTCGTCGCCGTCCTCGAACTCGCTAGGCGGAGGCAAGTTCAGGTCGATCCACCGGTAGTGCTTTTGCAGGGTGAAGGGGATCTCCATCAGCGCGTTCTTTTTGGTCAGCTCGTTGGTGGTGAGCAGCCTGGTGCAGCCCTGGTCCTGCCAACACAGCTCGGTGTCCTCGTGAAAAGAGCGCACATAGTGGTCGGGGCTGTACGGCTCGACCGGCGTATGGTCGACGAGCAGGTGAATCAGCTGGTGCTCGGCGGGGGTGTACTTGCTGATGCCAGCCACAGCCACGGGCAATGCGGCGCTCACGTCGAGGTCTGGGTGCTCGAGGTCGGCGACGTCGGATTCGGTCAGGGCCTCGACGATGAGAGCGCGGTCGATCACGTTCTCGGACTCGGCATCCATCGTCAGGTAGACGCTCTCTTCGAATGCTCGCAGCGTGTAGGCCAGGTCGACGTCGGTGCCCTCGAAGTTCTGAAGGGTGTACCGGGCGGCATCGCTGAACTCGGGCTCGGCCAGCGGTGACTTTCGGCTGCAGCCAGAGGCCAGCACAGCGATCACAAGCGATAGGCGGATCGAATTCATGCTCCACCGTACAAGGAGAGGCGAGCTTCGTCTCGCCTATTTGAGATGTCCGTCTTCGGGCGAGACGAGGTTCGCCGCCTTGTTCAGCGCCTGGTGAACCGCTGGTGTACGCCGCCATCGGGTCGCAGCAGCATCATCGGGCTGATGGCGACGTCTTCAGTGCCTTCGAAGTCCCACTTGCGCATGATCCACACGGTGATCAGCAAGATGTTCACGATGGCCATGTTGTTGCCGACGCAGATGCGCGGTCCGCCCCCAAAGGGGATGTAGGCGAATGGGTGCCGCTTGCGGTTTTCGCGGTTGAAGCGGGCCGGCTCGAAGGTCTCGGGGTCGTCCCACAGGTCGGTGTTGCGGTGGGTGCCGTAGATGTAGGGGATGACCATCGCACCCTTGGGAATGTGCACGCCCAGCACTTCGTGGTCCTCGAGTGCGATGCGATCGATCATCCAGAAGGGCGGGTACAGCCGAAGCGCCTCGTAGATGACCTGCAGCGTGTACTCGAGCTCGTACAGCTTGTCGAAGGTGACTTCGCCGTCGCCGATGACCCGGTCGATCTCTTCGCGCACGGTGTCGCGGGCCGATTTGTGGCGGCCCAGCAGATAGAAGGTCCAGGCCAGTCCGTTCGACGACGTCTCGTTGCCCGCGACCATCAGCTGGACCGCTTCGATCAGCGCCTGGGCCTCGGTCATGGGCTTGCCGGTGTCGTGGTAGGGCACGTCCAGCAAGATGCGCAGGAAGTCGGCGTCGCCAGTGCCTTGGGCGCGGCGGGCCTCGATGTGCTTGAGCACGAGCTTGTCGGCGGCCAAACGCAGCTGTTGGTACTTGTCAGCCCGGCCCGTGATGCGGAACCAGGGGATCTTGTACGGCTGCACAATCATCTCGACGATGTAGGCCTGGATCTGCGCGATCGTGTCGGCGATCTGCTGCAGCTCGTCGTCGGTCATGGCCTTGCCGAAGATCGACTTGCCCACCAGCGCCAAGGTGAAGCGCACCATCTGGGCGTGCATGTCGACCGTGCCGGTCTCGGCTTGCTGCTCAAAGCCCACCATCAGCTGGTCCAGGATCTCGAACTGCATGGGCAGCATGTCGGCTAGGCGCTTGGGCCGAAAGCCCTGAGCCACCAACTTGCGCTGCCTCAGCCACGCCTGGCCATGGATGTTCACCAGGCCCTCGCCTTGGAACTCGACCATGTGCTTGGTCTGGATGTCCGACTTCACGTACATGTCTTTGTTGTGCTTGAGCACGACCTCGAGAAACTCGGGCTCGGTCGACACCACCGCCTGCTGGGCGCCGCCGAAGTGGAAGCTAAACGTGGGCCCCAGCTCTTTGCGGTACCGCTCCATCACTGCAACCGGGTTCTCGATCATGTTCGATGAGTCGAGGAAGGCACGCTTTCGGGGGATGTGTGGGACGTCGCTGAACTTGCCGTTCAGGAGTCTGTCGGTGATGCCCATTGGCCCTCCTTGACGAGCTTGTGGCGCTGCATGAAGCGCAGCAGACCTAGCACGACTTGGTGCAGCGTGGGGTCCGCCTTTCCGTGGACAGATGCGTCCCGGAAGCGCTGGAAGGCGCTGTTGTCGTAGCGCTTGAACTCCATCGCCGTGATGTTGTCCGTCGAGCGCACAAAGAAGTCCAGCAGCGGGAACAGGATGTCGTCGGGACCGCAGCGCTCGATGACCGCGGGAACAAAGGCGTCGAGAGCCTGGTAGCTGAACTCGGTGCCCGTCAGCTCGGCCAGAATCTCGGTCACGTCGGACATGCTGGCGTAGTCGTCTCGGGTCACATGGAAGGTCTGACCGATGCTTTGGTCGGACTGTGCCACGGCCACGATGTTGTCGGCGGCCAGGTCGGCGGGCGAGAAGCTGACCTGATTTCCGGCGGTGGTGCCCATGCCGTGGTCGAGCATAAAGGCCAGCAGCCGCACCGAGATGTCGAAGTGACTGCCCCCGCCATGGACCGACGGAGTGAGCAGTGCCGGCCTGAAGACGCGAGCCTTGAGCCCCTGCCGCATCGCATCGAAGACGACTTGTTCGGACACCCACTTGGTCTGGCTGTAGCCAAAGTCCAGCAGGTCCAGCTGTTCGTTGCTGTCGGTCTCGAACAGGGTGTCCTTGACCGACCAGCCGAAGACAAAGGTCGTCGAGATGTGGTTGAGCTCTTTGGAGCGGCCGCTCATGGCCAGGCGGATGACTTCGTTGGTGCCGCCGACATTGGCATCGCGCATGGCGGCGTAGTCGAACAGGTAGTTCACCAGCGCGCCGTTGTGGAAGATGGTGTGCACGCTGTTGCTCAGCGTGTCCCAGCGGGCGGTGGTCAGGCCCAGATTGACGCGGCTGAGGTCACCGGGCAGGGCGTGGATGCGGGCGTCCCACTCGCTTGGGTAGGCACCGTCCGGGAATAGCTCGCGCAGGCCGGCGCGAACCCGTTCGAGGCCGTGCTCTTCGTCGTCGGCGCGGACCAACACCAAGATGTCGTCGTCCCGTTGCTGAAGCAGGCTGGACAGCAGGAAGGGGCCAAAGAAGCCCGTGCCGCCGGTCAGCAAGATGGTCGAGGTCAGGGGCAGCGAGCCCGAGCCTTGGGGCAGGTGTGCCGGGTCGAAGCGCAGTCGGGCGTCCCGCTGCATCAGCTTGCGTTCGAGGTTGCGGTGCTGCTGGCCCAGGTCGGTCAGTGCCTTGCGGAAGCGCAGCTGGGTCAGCGAGCTGGAGGTTGCCAGCTCGTCGAGCAGGTCAAAGAGCTCGCACACGGCGATGTTCTGGAGCACGTGCAGATCGACGGCCTGGGCGAGGTTGCCGTGGCCCGTGCCGTCGAGGTGGGCCTTGAGGCCATGGGCAAAGTCGACCAGCTGCAGGGAGTCCAGGCCAGCTTCGGGCAGGGTCCAGGTCTCGCGTCCGGTCAGGCCGAAGCGCGACAGAAGTTCGTACCGGTTGGCGAGTGTTGGCCCGTCGGCGGGCACGTGGTGGTCATCGGGCGATGCCGCGTCGGGGGTGGCTGAGTGGACCACCGCCAGCTCGCCGGCCAGGAACTGCTCGCGCACCCGGTGGCGGGACACCTTGCCGGAGCTGGTCTTGGCGATGGTGCGGGGCTGGATGTAGACCAGCTTGTCGACGGCGACGCCCAGGGCTGCCACCACATTCACAGCGATGGCTTTGGTGTCTGCAGGGCGCAGGCCGTCGCGAAGCTCGGCCACCACCACCACCTGCTCGCGGCCGTCGAGATCGTGGGCGAATGCGGCCACACAGCCCTTGCGAATGCCGCTGTCCTGTTCGACCAGCAGCTCGATGTCTTGGGGGTAGTAGTTCAGGCCGCGCACGATGATCAGGTCTTTGCTGCGACCGGCCAGGTACAGCTCGCCCTCGTGCATGAAGCCAAGGTCGCCGGTGCGCAGCCAGGTTCGATCGGGTTCGGTGGCCAACTTGGCGCGGAAC
>CAYYHT010000334.1:0-8327 GCA_964471355.1 uncultured Enterobacteriaceae bacterium | reverse complement strand
GAGGCGTTCGGCAATCGAGCCCGAGAGGGCAGAGTGAATGTGGATGCCGATGTCGGGGCGGGCACGGCACAGCTCCTCGAAGTTGGCTCTGGAGAGCGAGAAGGCCAAGCCGCTCTCGACGGCTGCGACCGTCGCACTGCGTTGCCAGGGCTGCGTCAGCGCCATCTCGCCGAAGTTGCCCCCGGGGCCGACCTCGGTGAGCTTGACGTCGCCCTTTCGAATCTCGACACGGCCTTCGAGCAGCATGATGGCGGTGTTGCCCTCGTCGCCCTCTGCAAACAGCACATCGCCCTCGCGGAAGCGGACCGTGCGCATGTAGGGCACCACATTGGACAGGTCGACCTCGGACACCCCCGCAAACAGGGGAATCGTGCGCAGCCACTGCAGGCGGCGACCGATGCGTGATGAGGACTCTTTGGTGCGCACTCTGGCAACGACCGCACTGACGTTGTCGTGGCCGCCCGCCGCATTGGCGGAGTCGATCAGGGCCTGTGCCGCGTTCGTTACGTCTCGAGCCCGCAGCCCTTTGACGATGACCTCTTCGTCGACGAAGTCATGCAAGCCGTCTGTGCACAGCAACAGGGTGTCCTCGCGGCCGATGGGAACCAGCGCGACGTCGGCGTCGACCGGGCCAAAGCCCAAGGCCTGGACCAGCTTGGGTGCGTGCTGATTCTTCATGGCTTTTTCGTGGGAGTAGCCCTTCTTGCGCATCATCTCGTACAGGTTGTGGTCCGTCGTGAGCTTGATCAGGCGGTCGTCCCGCATGAGGTAGGCGCGGCTGTCGCCCACGTGTGCGATGAAGACGCCATCGGGTCCGCGTACAGCGATGACCAGCGTGCAGCCGATCTGCTTGCCCAGGCGCCGGCCCTCCTCCTCGACGGCCAACGCAGCGTCTTGGCAGATCTCCTCGAGGTAGCTGACGACGTCGGTGGCGATGTACTCGTTCGCCGTTGACACGATCTCGTCCGAGCGGTCTGCGACGGACAGAATCGCGGCCGCAGACGCCACCTCACCCGCTTCGTGCCCACCCATTCCATCGGACAGGATCAGCAGTCCCGGAAGCTCCAGTACAGCGTCTTCGTTGTTGTCGCGTGAGCGCCCGACATCCGAGAGTGCTGCAGCTTGCTCAAATTCCATGGAGTCTCCGTCGCGGTCGGTCATCCTGCCACAGCCGCCAACACGGTCATGGACCAATCACGGTAGTTTGGAAGTCATGAAGACCTGTGCTCTGTGCCGAACTCCGCGGGTGAATGCGCTGGACTGATGTGCTCGGGTCGCGAGGTTACTAGGATCAGCGGCCGTCGTCCTCGTCTTGTTCGGCTCGCCGGGCCTGGGCGCGCAGCTTGTCCTTCTTGCTCATGCGCTTGCCCTTCTTGGGGGCGCCGCCTTTTTGCTTCCTGGGCGCGGTTCCGGTGAGCTCAAAGCCCGCGACGACTTGGCGCGGGATGGTGACGCCACCGCGCTTCTCGATGAGGGCGAAGTGATGGGCGCTGTCGTGATCGATGAACGACACAGCAAGGCCGGATTCCCCCGCTCGTCCGGTGCGTCCAATGCGATGAACATAGTCCTGGGTGGAGCGCGGCAGGTCGTAGTTCACCACCGTGCTCAGTTCGGGAATGTCGATGCCGCGGGCGGCCAGATCGGTGGCGATGAGGATGCCGATGGGCCTGGCCTTGAAGCGGCGAAGCACCTCGATGCGGCTGTCCTGGTCGAGTCCCCCGTGCAGCGCCGAGCACCCGAATCCCGCCCGTCGCAGCTTTGCCGACAGGGTCTCGGCGCGCCTCTGGGTCGCCACAAAGACCAGCGTGCGCGCCCAGGCTTCGTTGGTGAGCAGGTGTTGCAGCAGCCCCCGCCGCTTGTCGGCATCGACTTGGTAGGCACGCTGGTCGATCTCGGTGGGCCACGCCTTGTCGCTCTCGATGCGGACCTCGACCGGGTCGTGCAGCACCGACTTGGCAAGCGCCAGCACCTTGGCCGGCAGCGTCGCCGAGAACAGCAGGGACTGGTGCTGCGCCGGCAGCTGGCTCATGAGCTGCTGCAGCTCGTCGGCAAAGCCCAGGTCCAGCAGCTTGTCGGCCTCGTCCAGCACCAGGGTGTGCAGGTCATCGAGGACCAGCTCTTGGCGCTGCAGCAGATCGAGCAACCGGCCCGGAGTTGCGACGACGACCGGAGTGCCGCCTGAAATGTCCGCAATCTGCTGTTCGATCGGCTGGCCGCCGATGACTGCCACCACTCCCGGAGGGCTTGCCATGAAGCGGGCCAGGGCAGTGAAGGCTGCGGCCACCTGCAGTGCCAGCTCGCGCGTCGGCACGACCACCAGAGCGAATGCCGTTGGCGGACTGGGGTGTGCGCTCAGGCGCTGCAGGATGGGAAGCGCGAAGGCCGCGGTCTTGCCCGACCCCGTCTGGGCCTGCGCCGCGAGATCGCTCCCGGCGGCGACGACGGGAATGGCCTGTTGCTGGACTGCAGTCGGCTGTTCCCAGCCCAGCGCGTCGACGCCGGCCATCAGCTGGTCGGACAGAGCTAGGGGGTGGAAGCTGTTCACGGGTCCTCTGGGGTGGGCTGAATCATCGGAAGTGGCGCAGCGACGGGTCAATCGAACGAATGGCCGCGGCGATTTGTGAAGCCGAGGGCTGCAGCTGCAGTGCGTCGATCAGACGATGCACCTCTCGCGAAGGCTCCTTCACCAAGTCCCCATAGCTGAGTCGGTGGTGAGTGCGACCTTGAAGTGCCGCCTCGCCTTGCTGGTGCAGGGTGCGACACAGCACCTCGGACTTGTCGGGATTCCACCATCCGCGCTTGCGCAGCGAGGCAATGCTGGCCGCCACTGGACGGTCGATTCGCACCAGCCGGACGTCGGGCGCTGCTGCAACCAACTCCGGCACCATGGCCATCAGCAGCGGGTGTTTGGCACCAATAGGCGCATGCGCCCGCACAGCGGTGTCGGCGCGGAAGCGAAACCACGCCTTCAATCCCTCGACAATGGCCTCGTCGGACATCAATCGCACCGGGCTAGGCTCGTCATAAGCTTGGCGACACAGCGCTCGCAGCCGCGCGTCTTCATAGGTGGGGTGTTCGATGGCCGAACCCGACGTCTTCAGGCGGTCTCCCATGGCCACGCCAAGCTGCTGGAGCACGCCGGAGACGGCGCTCGTTCCGCCCCGGGGCAGGCCCAAAACCGCAATAGGAGCGGGGGCGCTGCCTCGAGCGAGGGCGGCGGGAGTTGGCCTGCCCAGCGCCGCGCAGGCCTGTTCAATGAACGCATATTCCGGCTGCAGCAGCGTCAGCGCCCTGGCGCGGTGCGCATCGGACAGGTCCACATCGGTGCCCATGCGGCGCTCGTGCATCTCGCGCAGGGGCAGCGACAGGGTTGCGGCTAGCTCGGCCAAGTCCGCGGAAAAGGTCTCGGTGAAGCACACCGCATCGCACTTCAGCACGCGTTCGACGGCACGCTGCACGTGGTCTTCGCGGTCGAATGTGCCGAGTTGTGCCAGCGCGTGCTGGTGTGGCACCCGGTCCAGAAACTCGCCAAAGTCCGCCCCGACCCAAGCGATTTCATTGGATAAACCAGCCAGGTAGGGTTCGGTCAGCGGTGCGTGCTGGTCGTCCCGCAGGTACCTGAGGTACCGGTAGTGCGAGACGAGCCGCCGCAGCGGGTCCCGCAGCACCGTGACGGTGAATGTGTCCGGCTGCAGCGCGAGCTCCTCGACCGGCGCATGGGAGTTGGCAAAGAAGTAGTCCCCCGCTTCGATGCGCTTGCGTTTGTGCCGCTGGAACACCAGGCCACGTCGACGCACGCGGGAGCGCTTGCCCATCGAACGAAGCGTCAGCCCCCCGAGATCCCAAAAGGCGGCGTTCAAGCTTGTTCCCGCGGTCTTTCGAACGTGGTGATGCACGACACGCACGCCGCGACCGTTCAGGTCCATCTGCTTCGCCACGGTGTTCACGCGCTATCCATGCGTCAGCACGCTACCCTGAGCGGCCCATGTTCACGTTTGTCACCTCGGTTCGTCACCCGCTCAACAGCAACTCCTATGACCGGGTGTGGGAGCTTTTGGTGGCCACTCTGCGCTCAGTCTGCGCCCAGAGTGTGGACGCCTTTCGGGTCGTGGTTGTGCTCAACGAAGCGCGCCCCCTGCCGGCAGACCTCCAAGATCGGGTCGACCTGGTGCACGTGACCTTTGATGCGACCCCCGGTCGAGGTGCCGGAACGGGCATGGATGCCATTCGGCCGGATCGAGGGACCAAGTGCCTGATTGGGCTGCTGGCTGCGCGCGATCTTGGTGCCGACTACGTGATGTTCTTCGATGCCGACGACTTTGTGCATCGGGACATCGTCAAGACGGCCCGGCAGGCTCCGCCAGCTGATGGGTGGTTCATCGACCGCGGCTTTCGGTACAAAGCCGGCCGCATCGTGCCTCAGGACCACTTCCACGGCTTCTGCGGGACGTGCAACATCATGGGCATCGACCTGTGGCTGGGACCGGTTGGCGGCGAGCTAACGATGGACAGCACACAGGCAGCCATCCTCGATGCTGTGCCACATGAGTGGCTGTTCATGATTCTGGGCTCGCACAAATTTGCGGCCCCTCGTTTTCAGCAGCAGGGGCACACCATCCATCCCTTCCCCATCCGCGCGGCGGTTTGGAACCTCGACACGGGCGAGAACCACTCCGATTTCCGACGCGACGTTGGCAAGGCCGCGCCGTCGGACGTGGACACCCGCTACTGGCGCGAAGCCAGCGAACACTGGAAGCAGGTCTTTGGGATATCGAGCTAGCCGGCCGTTGAAAAAGGCCCGAAGGGTCTTTTGAGCGGGCTGCGCCAAGGCGGCCGCTGCCCCGGACGAGCGAGTTTTTCAACGGCCTGCTAGACCGCTACTCGACGCGGGTCAGGGTCAGGTTGCCGCTGTTGTCCATGACCATGCCTACGTTCGCGGCGAACCAAGTGGGGTACACCGAGTTCGTCTCGTTTCGGGGCACGATCTGTACCTGGGCTCCGTCGAGGGTGAACGCCTCGGCTTCTCCCAACGAGAACTCCCAGGTCTGGGTCCACTCGCTGTCCGCTTGACCAGCGGCGACGGTCTTGCCCGAGACGTTTGCGGTCCAGGCATCGCCGGGCTGCGCGTCAACGGGCATCGTCAGCGGCCGGCGGATGTAGCTTGTCTCGACCTGCACGGTCTCTTCGATTTCGCCGTCGAGGTCCTCGACCAGCAGGTACACACCTTCGCGCACACGCTCAAATCCCTCGGTCGAGCAGCGGCCCTCGAGTTCGATGCGGGTGGCCAGCTCGGTGTCGCCGGTGACTTGGGTGCCCGACCGCGTGAACAGGACGCTGTTCTCGAGCCCGGTGACCGTCTGTACTGCCTCGGGCGCTGTGTCGTCCTGCGTTTGATAGAACCACTGCCGGCCCTCTTCGATGCCGAGCCACGTTGGGCAGGCGGCGGGATCGTGGTCGATGTCGGTGCTGCCCGAGCCGTCACAGCCGATTGACGCCAGCAACACGAGCCCGATCATAGGGGCCGCACCATGACTTCGCCGGCCAACATGGTGCACGTGAGCTCCTCACAGCTGTCATCGACGATGGCGGCGCTCAGGGCGAACCACCGCTGGGGAGACGAGTGAGCGATGATGTTCCAGTTGCAGCCATCGATGGTGATCGACGTGTCATCACCACACTGGTACGGGCCGCCCTCGAAGCGCACGTCTCCCTGAGTCGACTTTCCCCCGGCGGGTCGGGTGTCAAAGCACGACAGGGGCTGGGCGCCTCCGAAGCGTGCGGTCTTGCGGTTCATGGCCAGCGTGTCGCCGTCGACGTACAGGTCGCGGATCTCTTGCGGGCAGCTGTCAAAGAGCCACGTGCTGACGTCGACCTCCACCTTGTCGCTCTCGCTCCACAGCCACGGCCCGCCGCATCCGGTGTTGTCGATGTTGAGGATGGTGTTGTGGCAGTTGTCTTCGGACACAGTGAACCGGCCCTCGACCTCGACGCCTTCAATCGTGCCGGCGAAAGTGCCCTCGTGCAGGAAAGGAAACCGGCCCGAGTTCCATCGAATGCGTTCGGTGGTGACTTCGACAGCCCCACCGGCGTTGGTTGTGTAGCGTTGCCCGCCCGCTGTGAGCTCGGCCCTGGCCGTGGTGAGGGTGCCCATGCTGAGCCGGGGCACGCTCAAGAAGAGCTGGTCGTCGTTGAGGCCGACGTCCTCGGTGGGGGGCCAGTGAGCCAGGTCCCCGCTGGACGTTCCACTGACTTCCCCCGCGCTCGCCACCAACTTGCCCGAGATGGGACCTGAATATTCGAGGTTGAGTGAGCCGAGGTGGTCGCCGCCACAAGCGGCCAGAAGGGGCATCATCGAGAGAATTCGCATGGCGCAGTGTACACGGCTGCGAGCAGGTAGACTGCGTCGGTACTCCGGAGTCCCGGTCGACATCGACGAGCGCACTGGTCTGTGAAGTGCCCGCTGAACCCTTCGGGGCCGCACTTGCCGGCGGCACCACAACCGTCGCGCTGACCGACGACAACAACGGCTGGGCCAGTGGATACAGCGGGACCTTCAAGCTCAGCGGCGGCACCTGGTCTGTGGATTCTCCCACCGACCTCAGCGGCGGCGTGGAGCTCACTGGAGCGGGGACGGGCTGGGCGTCGAGCTGGTACAACGGCATCTATCGGCTGTCCGGAGGCGTGTGGTCAAAGGTCGACCCGGGCTTTGATGCCGATGTCTACGGCGCCTATTCGATGGATATGGTCGACGATGACAACGGGTTCATCTCTGTGTGCGACGAGGCCAAGGTGGGGGACGCGCACCTCAGAGACGTCGTGATCAGCCCCGAGAGTGGGCGAGCCCTGATCATCGGTGACGGCGACACCCGACACTGGTTGTGATGCCGGCTAGCTGAACTCGAAGGGGAAGCTCACGATGCTGATGCCGCCCCCGGCCGGCTTGGGGAACATCATGCGCTTGAAGCGACCGCTGAGGCAGCTCTCGACCGAGCTGTTGTTCATCGTTGAGCTCTTGACCTCGGCTGAGGTGACATGGCCGTCTTTGCCGATGACGAACTTCAGCTCGATGCGTCCAGCAAGCGTCGCGTCCTTGGTCAGCTCGCGCTGGTAGCAGTATTTGATCTGGTTCATGTGTCGGCGCACGATGGCCTGAACCAGCTTGGGGTCGGTGTTGCCCATCACGGTCGGCTGGCCTGCCTTGACCCCGGGTCCGCTGTCGGCAGCAGTGGTCGCGCCACGGCTGCCTAGACCGCCGCTGCCGACCCGAGTCACACCGCCACCATCTGGCGTGGACAGCGCCTTGAGCAGGTCGCTCTTCTGGATCGGGGCGGACGGCAGCGGGACGACTCTGGGCAGCGCGCTGAGCAACACCGGTATCTGGTCGCCGACGGCCCACGTGATGGCGGTGCCCTGGCCGAAGCGCACGGGCCCCGCGCTGGTGACCTCGGCAGCACCCGCCAAGCTCACTTGGGGAAAGAGCACGCCGCTTCGGTCCAAGGCCGCCGCATCGATGGCGGCCATCAGCGAGCCAGTGCTCACGTCAGCGCTCGGTCGGAAGATCACCTGATTGTCGTCCGGCCACGCGTTCTTGATTGGCCGCAGACGCCGGGTGAGCTCGGTCCAGTCCCGTCGGAACTCGTCCTCGCCCTCTGCCGAGTGCAGGCTCAGCTGCTGGGCTTCGATGTCGACCACCAAGTTCAGTGGCGGATTGTCCTCGACGCCGGCGCTGCCGATGTGTAGCTCCGGTGGGTCTGAGGGCGTCTGCGCGTCGGGTGTGGGGTCGTCGACCAGAAAATAGAACCGCGAAAACTGGGCCTGTCCGGCCGTAAAGAGCACCCGTTGAACGGTGTCGTAGGGCACTGACGCGTCGATGGCGAGCAGCACCTTGGGCTGGCTCTTGGGGAACTCTCCGGCAGATGCCCAGGTCGCGCAGCGCTGGGCGGCCGCGACCTTGCTGTTCTCGGCGAGCTCAAGCAGCTGGTCATACAGACGGCTGATCAACATGCCGCGCAGCTCGCTGGCGCCGATGCGGCCGTCGGCGATGTCGATGACCGGCTCTCCACTGACGCGGATGTGGCTGGCTCCCACCTCGACGATGGCGTAGTCGAGCTGCAGTGCCGAGAACGGTGGGGCGCAGGCCAGTCGGTCGTCGGGCACGCTGCGGGGAATCGAGAATTCGACCAGGCGAGCCCGGCTGGCGTTGGCGACCGGCTGAAGCTCTAGGGGCTCAACCGATGCGTCATTCTGAAAGGTCGGTCCGCCGCCGCAGGCAAGTGCCAATAGGCCGGTGATGGACAGCGTCCAGGCGCACATCGAGCGTCGCATTG
>CAYYHT010000333.1:0-8328 GCA_964471355.1 uncultured Enterobacteriaceae bacterium | reverse complement strand
CTATGCCCATGCCGTCGCTTCGGAGGCCCTGTGAACAGGCTCGACGCGGGATCACCCTGGCTGGACACGGGACTGGTGCCGGCAGGCTGTGCGGCGTGCCAAGAGGTTCACTTGGTCGATGCCGACCTGGTCGGTGGTGTGTGCTTGGCCTGTACGCGCGGTCTGCTCGAGGCCATGCCGGCGCGCATGACCGCCAAGCCCGAGTCGGTGGTGCCCTTCGCCCACGCACCGGAGACGTTGCGCACGTCCCTGGATGCGTTCATTGGTCAGACGCCCATGCGGTGCCCGGACCTGCAGACGCAGAACCTGCTGGCACGGGTGGTGGCGGTCTGGTGGCCGATGTGGCTTGTGGACGCCGACGTTGTGGGCCACTGGTCGGCAGAGGCTGGCTACAACTACGAAGCCAAGAGCAGCCGTGAAACCTTCAGCGGCGGCAAGTGGGTCACTCAGGAAGTGATCGACACCCGAGTTCGGTGGGAGGACCGCGTCGGTACCGTCGATCGGCACTACGACAACGTGTCGGTCAAGAGCGTCGAGGACCACGACCGCTTGGTGGGCCTGCTGGGCGTCACCGATGTGTCCGTGGCGGTGCCGTTCACGCCCGAGCAGCTTGATTCTGCAGCCATCCGTGTTCCTGACTTGGCACCGGACTCGGCGTGGCCCGACGCCGAGATTGCTCTGCGAGAGACAGCCGGTGCGGACTGTGTGCAGGCCATTGGCTCAGAGCACCTGCAGAACTTCACCCTGCACGCGAACTACGACAACCGGAACTGGACGTGGCTTCTGCTGCCGATGTACGTCACTTGGTACACGGACAACGCTGGAGTTCGGCGGCCCATCCTCATCAATGGGCAGACCGCCAAGATCGGTGGCCAGCGCATGGCGTCGATGTCCAAGGCGCTCATGTGGTCGGCCGTCTTGCTGGGCATTGCAACCGTCATCGCCGGTGGCATCTGCGTGATTCTGTTGTTCGGCCTGCTGATTCCCGTGATCTTCGTGATTATGCCGGCCCTGGTGATTCCAGCGGGGATTGCGCTGGCAGCCCTGTGGCCCGTTATCCGTGCGTGGCAGTGGAACAGGGCGCAGTGAAGCAATCGACGACCACCAATATCGAGCTGCCATTTGAGCTGCCAGGGCCGATCCGGGCTGTGCACGAATGGATGGCGGCGGCGCCAGAGCACCTCGACAACGACCACACCGAGTTCTTTGCTGTGACCAACTGGGCGATGTTCGGTGGGCTCACGGCACACATGGGTTTTTTGGCCCTGTTCTTGGCTCTTGGACTGCAGGCTCTTGCGCTGTTCAACGTCGGCAGCGTGGCACTGTTCGCCTTTACCGTGGTGATGGCGCGGCAAGGGCGAGTGATGCTCTGCCTGTCCCTGGCGGCCGCCGAAGTGACGGCCCACGCGATGTTCGCGACCCATGTGCTTGGGTGGGGCAGCAGCTTTCACTACTACATCATCATCCTGATTGTGCTGTTCCTTCTGTTCGGCTCGACCACCGTTCGGATGAGGGTCGGGGCCACCGCATTGTTTGTGAGCGCCTACCTAGGACTGTCCTTCTATGCGATTGGGCGACCGCCTCAGGTCGAGGTCGCGGCTGCGCAGCTCACTGGGCTGTCGAGCATGAACCTAGCGACCTTCCTGTGGATTTTGGTCGGCATCTGCGGCTACTACGCGTGGGCGGTCAAGCAGACTCGAGCGCAGCTGGCGGCGGCCTTGCAGCAGTCCCGCGAGCTTGAGCGCATGAAGACCAACTTCACCAGCACGGTGTCGCACGAGCTGCGCACGCCGCTGACGTCCGTCGTCGGCTTCGCCAAGCTGATTCGCAAGCGCCTGGACGAGCGGGTCTTGGTTGGCCTGCCCTCGGACGAAAAGCGCGACAAGGCGGCCCAGCAGGTGCGCTCCAACGTCGACATCATCATCGCCGAGGGCGAGCGCCTGACCGAGCTGGTGACCGACGTGCTCGACATCGCGCGGCTCGAGTCGGGTCGCATGGAGTGGGAGCGCGAGCCGTTCAAGCCGAGCGACCTGGCCCGGAAGTCCTTCGAGGCCACGCAGGGGCTGTTTTTGGGGGGCGACGTCGGCTTCGAAGCGCACGTCGACGAGGGCCTGCCCGCGCTGACCGGGGACATCAAGCGGCTGCAGCAGGTGTTGATCAACTTCATCTCCAATGCCCAGAAGTTCACGCCGAACGGCAGCGTGTTCATCGAAGTCCATGCCGAAGACGACGGCGTCCGTTTTGGCGTT
Source organism: uncultured Enterobacteriaceae bacterium (assembly GCA_964471355.1). GTDB lineage: Bacteria > Myxococcota_A > UBA796 > UBA796 > CAYYHT01. The sequence goes on along the minus strand of CAYYHT010000333.1, from coordinate 6,079 downwards.
CGCGACACAGGTGATGGCATCGCCGCAGAACACTTCGAGGTGGTCTTCGACCGGTTCCAGCAAGTCCACGATGTGCTGACCGACAAGCCCCGAGGCACCGGTCTTGGGCTGCCAATCTGTGCCCATATTGTCCGCGCGCATGGCAGCCAGATCGACCTAGACAGCGAGCTCGGCACCGGTTCGACCTTCAGTTTTCTGCTGAAACCCTGACCGGGCTGGGCGACGCGATTTCTCCGTCGGGTTGTCTCGAGAGCCAAAGCGTGGAACGGCCATCGTCGATGACCCAGTCCACTTCGCCGTCCCCATTCAGGTCGCCGGCCCACCGCAACAGCGGCGGACCCGAGGTCGCCAGAGCATCCAGCAGCTGGGTGTGCTGCTCGCCCGTGACCAGATCGGTTCGCACGAGTGCCAGGTGGTAGCGGTCGGGGTTCCACAGCGATCGGTGCTGGCCAGACTCGAACGGAACCAGGCGCCAGATGGCCCGCTCGCTGGCGACGGTGTGAACGCGACCCGGAGCCAGGACCACTTCGCCTTGGTAGTCGCTTCGAACAACTCCCGGCTCGACATCCAGGCCTTGGACAGCGAAGACAGCATGGGCAGGGGCCGCGTCCTCGGAGTGCTCTACGACGAAATGCTCATCAAGGCGCACGACCACGGTCCACGGCTCTCCCGTGTCGGTCGGGTGGGATTGGGATGCAGCCGCGGCAACGGCCGACGCCATGATTAGCAAGAGTCGCAACAGAGCACTCCGGGACGGACCCCCACTACAGAAGCAAGACCCGTGCCGAAGGCGGAATCATAAAAATCGGCGTTTGACCGTCATGTTGGGGACTTCGCGAACGGCGATTTCGACACGATTGATAGAGTCGTCTACTGCAGAAAGATCCGCTCGACCGCCCAGCCCGCTCCGGCCAGTGCAATGAGCACCGATCCGGGAATCGCGATGCGCTGTCGGTACCAGTCGCGCTCCATGAAGCGGCCCACCATGGCAACGGCCACTGCGACCACAGCGAGCTGCCCAAGCTCGACGCCGATGTTGAAGCCGATGAGAGAGGTCACGAAGCGCTCGGACTCGAGTCCGATTTCGCCCAGCACACCGGCGAAGCCCAGGCCGTGAAGCAGACCGAAGGCGAACACGAGGATCGGCCGCCAGGGCTTGAGGTCCTCGGTCATCAGGTTCTCAACCGCGACAACCACGATGGACAGGGCGATCAGTGGCTCCACCACCGATGAGGGGACCGCCAGCCAGCCCATGGACGCGAGCGCAAGCGTGGCGGTGTGGGCGACGGTGAACGCGGTGATCTGCCACAGCAGCGGCTTGAGCTTTGGAGAGAGCAGGAACAGCCCCAGCACAAAGGCGATGTGGTCGAGGCCTTTGGGCACGATGTGGGTGAACCCCAAAAACAGGTAGGTGCCGGCCACGCCGATGAACGTCGGCCGGGGTGGGGCGACGGTGAGCGAGAAGGGTCGGCTGTGCCCACCGGGATCGATGCGCTGCATGACCACGCCTTGGTGCCCCTGCTGCCGCAGGTTCAGCACGATGGTGCCGGCGTCCTCTTTGCTGCTCCACTCAAAGACTTGGGCATCGTAGGGAATCTTGCCGTACAGCCGCACCACGGTGAGGTTTCGAGTGGCGGCGGCGGCCTCGTTCGCGTCGGGGATGCGGATCTTTGGCTCAACGCGTTGGTCGTCGAACTGCAGGTCAAGGTTGTCATTCCAGTACTGACCGAGCTGGTCCAGGTTGTCTGCGGCCGCCCCCTCGGGAACGTCGCGTGGGTCCATGAACACGTCAATCGAGAACGTGCCGTCACTCTGGAATGTGGCCCAGGCCTCGGTATAGGAGAGCTTGTGGGCGTGCGCCGGCAGCGCTGTGAACAGGCACAGCAGTAGTGTCAGCAGGGCGCGGGCAGACGCCGAGATGCCTCGTCCTACCAGTGAACGGCGTTGACGCACTGCACCGTGATCGAGAACGCGCCCTCTTCTTCTGGCTCGCCCTTGCTGTTGCTCTTGCCTTCGACGACCACGAGCCAGTCACGCAGGCGACCCTTGAGTCCGTCGGTGACCGCCTCGACTTCTTCGCGCTTGGTGCCGTCCTGTGGGCGCATGTCGCACTCGTAGATGTTGCGCTCCTTTCCGGTCATGCAGCTGTCCGGATTGGTGACGCTCAGCACACTGATGTCCAGGTCGGCGCATGGGCTGTCGAGGATGAACTTGGCGCGGTACGGCCCCTCGGGGAACTTGAACTTGTACAGACGCTCGTCACCACCGTCGTGGTTGGTGGTGGCCGGGGTGCAGAAGTTCTTCTCGTAGAACTTGGTGTCGAACAGCGCAACGCCACCCCGGGTGTGTCCAACGATGGTCTGGCCGCACTCGATGGTGTCGGTGATGCAGTCGCTGACCTTGAGGTCGCCGCCATCGGTCATGTCCTTGCACTGACTGGCCTTGAGCTGGATTGGGGGCAAGTCCGGGTCGCTCTTGGTGCCTGGGAGCAGAATGGGACCCTTGGGCTTCTTGTTGCTGCTGGCCTCGCCGCCGCCCTCGCCGTCGGCCTTCTTCTTCTTCTTTTCGGCTTTGGCTTCGGCCGCTGTATCGGTCTGTTGTGGGGCATCACCGCTGCCGCATGCAGTGGAAAGCACAGCCATCAGGCAGATGTGGGTCAGGCGCTTGGTCACGATTACTCCCGGTGTCGCGCCGCGAGCATAGATCAGGCTGGTCCGGTTAGGTGGGGCGGCATGAAGTTGTACGCCCTGTCTGTCTCTGCCTTGCTGATCTTCAATGTCATCCTGTGCGGGGGGCCGATCGACCAGGATGATCTGCCGGCGGTCTACGCCAACAACTACTGCGCTCGGGCGCAAAAGTGCGACCCGGACTTCGACGACATCTGGGTCGACCGCGCAGATTGCGAAGCGGACTGGGAAGGGGCGGTCGAGACGGTGCTCGATGTCTCCGATCTGTTCGGGTGCGACTACTCCCCCGAAGGCGGGCGCCAATGCATCCGCGCGATCAACGAGGGCAACTGCGCAGACTTCCTCGATCGCGGCGACGACGACATCGAGTGCGACTACTGCGACTAGGACCGGTCAATCGACCGGGGGTCGCAGGCTGGTGATCAGCTGGGTGCACAATTCCGTCCGCCTTCGAGCACCTCCCAGTCGGCGTTCGGCAACAACACGGACGGTGTGACTCCAAATGATCGAGCCGGGGCGATGTCTGTCGCGCGCCATGTGATCGAGATGCCGTCTTCCCAGTCGTCCGTCACCGTTCGCCGTGCGTCGGGGGTCTCGACGGTGAGTTTTTGGTCGCCGATCGCGAAGGTGATGGTGGACGGAGGAAGCTGCGGTGGGTCCTCGGGGAGCGGCGGCGGCGGAATGGGCGCGCAGCCCGCACTAGCCAGCAGCAGCGTGACTGCCGACAGCGAGCGGCCTACCAAAACTGATCGATCAAGATGGGGTTGCCGTCGGGATCGGTGAGCGTGATGTGAGCTGGGCCCGATTCGGTCTCGATGGTCGACGGCTCGAGCCCCCGCTCGCGCAGGCCCGCGGCGATGTCTCGTACGTCGTCGAACTCGCCGAGTCGCTTCATGTCGCTGCCGCGCAGTCCTGGATTGAAGGTCAGCGTGTTGTTGGGAAACATGCCGTGGAAGAGCCCAATGGTGCTCTCGCCGTTGCGCAAGATCAGCCAGTTCTGCTCTGCATCACCGCCGGTGACCTCGAAGCCGAGTTTTTCGTAGAACGTGCGGCTGGCGGTCAGGTCTTTCACTGCGAGACTGATGGAAAAAGCGCCGAGATTCATGATGGGACTCCGGGTTGCACCGAAGCTAATGGGTTCGGTGCGAAGACCAAACTGAATCGCAATTCAGTTCTGTGTTACTGATCGCCCATGTGTGGAATTCTAGGCATTGCAGAGCTGTCGTCGCCCCCCTCTCATGAGCTCGTCCGGCTGGCACTCGCCGGCATTGACTGCATGGAGCATCGAGGCGGAAGTCTCGACAATACCGGCGACGGTGCGGGGCTGTTGTTCCGGCCCGAGAAGCGGTTCTTCGAGCGGTTTGTCACCCGGCCGCTGCCCGAACGAGAGCAGCTTGTGGTCGGCACCGTCTGGTTCCTGCGCGGCGAGCGCAACCTTCGCGAGCTGCAGCGCGACATCGATGGCCTGTTGCGTCGCGAGGGCTTGGCTGCCTTGGGCTGGCGATCGGTTCCAGTCTGGCCCGACGCGCTTGGAGCCCGCGCCCGCGAAGACATGCCGCAGATCTTCCAGCTGTTTGTGGGTCAGGGGCATCGCTTGGCCAAGCACCTGCGGGCGACCCTGCAGACGGTGCGTCGCCGCATCGAAGATGAGTTCCGCGGCCAGGTCGCGGTGCCGTCGCTTTCTCCGGGGGCCACGGTCTACAAGGCTCTCGCAACCAGCGCGCAGCTGCGTCGCTTCTTCCCCGACCTGTCCGATCCCGAGCTGACTACCCGGCTCGTCATTGGCCACCGCCGCTTTGCCACCAACACCTTCAGCAACTGGCATCTTGTGCAGCCATTCCGCTTGTTGGCGCACAACGGCGAGATCAACACGATCCGTGCGAATGAACGGTCCGTGCTCGATGCCGAGCGACACTTGGCAGGCAATGGCGTGCTGCTGCGCCATGGCAGTGACTCGGCGCAGCTCGACCGCGCCATCGACTTCCTGTCCACCCGGGGACTGGGCGGCTTGCCCGAGACCATGCGTCGTGTGCTGGCGCCGCAAGCCAATGAGCAGCAGACGGTTCGGGCGCGCCGCTACATCGAGGCCAGCCGGCGCATGCTTGGAACCTTGGGTTCGTGGGAAGGCCCCGCTGGCTTGATTGCGACTGATGGCGACCAGCTGGTGGCGCAACTCGACCGCATGGGCCTGCGTCCGTTGAGGTACGCCAAGAGCAAGTCCGGTCGCGTGGTTGTGGCCAGCGAGGTGGGCGCTGTGCCCATGGACCCAGCAGAGATTGCGCAGGACGGCCAGCTCGAGCCGGGCGGCCAACTGGTGGCTGACTTGGTCACTGGCCAGCTCATCACCCCCGAACTGTCGGGGGCGTGGCTCGCCAAACGCACCAAGCTTGGCTTCACCGGCCTGTCCAGCACTGACTTGCTGCCGCTGCCGACCGTGGCCGTCGACGACGAACTGTCCGCCGATGTGCTGCGAAAGTTCGGGTGGACTCGACCCCGGGCAAATGTCGTTCGAGAGACGGTAAAGGGCGGCAAGGAACCCGTTCACAGCATGGGCAACGACCGGCCGCTGGCCATCTTCAGCGAGAACCACAGCCGGGTGTATAGCTTCTTGCATCAAGTGGTCGCCGTCGTCACCAATCCGCCCATCGACCCTCTGCGCGAGGGCTCTGCAATGGAGACGACGGTCTATCTGGGGTCGTCTCCGTCGATTCGGGACCAGCGCCGTCCGCGCTCCACGCCGCAGTACAAAGTGGACCATCCGGTGCTGACCAACGAGGCCGTTCGCGCCTTGGTCAGCGAGGCCCATCCCGAGCTTCGCGCCGTGGTGCTCGATGCCACCTTCGGTCGCTCTGACGACTCCCGCACCATGGTCTGGCGTCTGCACGCCCTCGCGGACGAGGCCGCACAGGCGGTCCGAGATGGAGCTGCCATTGTGGTGCTCAGCGATCGGGCGGCGACCCAGCCAGACAGGCTTCCGCTGCCCGCCGTCTTTGCGGTGTGTCAGGTCCATCGCCGGTTGACCCAGAAGGGTCTGCGACGGGCCACCAGCTTGGTGGTCGAGACCGCGAGTGTGCACGAGAGTCATGACCTGGCCGTGCTCGTGGCCTACGGGGCCACCGCAGTGAACCCGTACGCGATGCTTCAGCTGGCCCGCGGGGTCAAGAATATCGACGCGGTCGAAGGGGTCGAGCGACTCGTGGCCGCGCTGGTGCTGGGACTTCGCCGCATCATGTCCAAGATGGGCATCACGTCGGTGGCCGGGTACCGCGGCTCGGCGCTGTTCGAAGCCGTGGGCTTGGCCTCGGACGTGGTCGACTACTACCTGCCGGGCACCGTGAGCCGAGTGGGTGGGCTGACGATGGTCGATGTGCACGCTGACATCGTGGCCAGGG
>CAYYHT010000332.1:2579-8331 GCA_964471355.1 uncultured Enterobacteriaceae bacterium | reverse complement strand
TGGCGCTCGGAATAGCGCTCGGAGAGCTCTGGTGCCTTGGCCATGACCCGCTCGAACCAGTGGTACAGCGGCAAGTGATGGACCGGACGCCCGGCCTGTTCGGCCAGCTCTTCGATCTCACCCTCGTCCCAGCGCCAGCCGGCGGTGATCAACGCGACGTGACCGGTGACGGCATGCGCATCGAGCGTCTTGGAGAGGTTGCTCTCGGGCCGCTGCGGGCCGAGGATGATGAGGGGACCAGACATCGGCCGGCGCTTGTAACGCGGTTGTGCAGGGTGCCGTCGACCCGAATACACCCCGCCTCTGTTCACCTGCTGGAGACCCGATGCAACGCGGATACACACTGGTCGCCATCGCACTGCTGTCCCTGTTGAGCACCGCCTGTGGCTCGCAGGGTCGTCCCAATCGCGCGATCGTCGTCATGACCGGCCGCATCGACGAGGTCACCGACAACCAGATCACCTCTGGGGTCAATCGGGGCCTGCGGGACATCGGCATTGACGCCTTGATCGACTGGGAGCTGCTCGAGTCCGACGATCCAGAGCTGGTCCGGGCGGCCATGACCCGCGCCGAAGCCGCACACGCGGTCGTGCTCGAGGTCGCGTCGGCCAAAGAGCGGCCAGGGGTGCTGACCGGGTCACACCTGTACGCCGTGTCACTGACCGCCACAATCGTGAACGAGGACCCCGAGGTGCCGCTCATCGAGCCGCAGACCCTCGAGTTCGCCTATGAAGAGAAGAGTGCGGTCGAGGTCGAGCAGCGGGTGCTGGACACCTTCATCACAGCAACCGTGCCCTACGCGCTCGACGGGTTGAGCCTGTCTCCACAGATCACGGTGCTGCTCGGCGGCGAGGGCGAGACCCAGGACCTGATCTCATCGGCCGAGCTGAAAAAGAACGAAGAGATGGTCTACCTGCGCCACGAGCGCGCCGAGGGCTACAAAGCCTATTGCGCCCAGGAGCTTGCGGGACTGGCGAACTTTGCCGACGCCGAGGGCATTGATTGCTACGGCGACCCATGCGGCCAGTACGTGCTGCTGGGCATCGACGAGAAGGACCGCCCGGTGGTCCAGGACGTCAGCCGAATCCCGATCTACACCGTGCCCCCAAAGCGCAAGGGCTACTGGACCGAGCCCCCCGAGCGCATCGTGGCCATCAACCCCGACCGCAGCGAGCAGGTGCTGGTGCGGTCGGGCAACTTCTACGGTGTGGGATCGGTCCGCGCTGGGGCCACCACCGGCAATGTCGAGACCTTCAGCAGCGAGGGCTCCAGCGCCATCCTGGGCTTCTCGCTCGACGACGGCAGCCACAAGCAAGTCACCCTGCTGGCCAAGGGAGAGCGCACGTCATTCTCGGCAGTCTCGCCGTCGAACTCCGGCACCTTTTGGTGCCTGAAGTACGACGAAGGCTGCTTCTATGAGAGTCCCCTGGGCCGCAAGCAGCTCGATCTCATGAAGTGGGGCCGCTGGGTCGACATCGAGGCGGGTCCGCGCATCGTTGGCTAATACCAAGACGGCTGGCTGCAGATCGTCGATCCGACCGCCAAGGAACGGGACCTCAAGTCGACAAAGGTCGCCGGCACCTTCCGCGAGGTGGCCGGGGTCTATGACGACGTCATCAGCGTGGTCATGCGCGACCGCAAGACCTGGGCCTGCTCGTTGGTCCACCTCGATGCCAGCAGCTGGAAGGTCACCAAGACCTGGCCCATGCCCGCGTGCATCAAGAGCCCCAAGCTGCTGGCCGATGGCCGCGTCGTCGGCGTCGCAGAGATCACAGGACCGGGAGACATTCCCGGAGACGACGAGGTGGTCGTGTGGGAGCCCGGTGCCGAGAGCCTGTTCCAGCTGACCCAGGGTGCGTACCGCGAAGAGCTCGTGCACCCGACGCGCGACGGCAAGAAGCTGGTCTTCAACCGTCGCCTGGACAAGCCCCCCGAGAAGTTCAGCGTCGGAAACTACCGCCGGGTCGTGTGCGAGCTCGAGCTGCCCGAGAAGTAGTCACCAGGTCCGCCCGTCGTCGGTGCTCCTCACGCAACGCCAGACACGGCGGCCCGCGCAGTACCGACGCAGGGTACAATCGGGCCATCCTCTGAACCGGTAGACGATTGGCACAAGACCGCAGCAGTCGCAAAAAGCAGCAGCAGCAGGCCACCCAGCTCGATGCGCCGCTTCAAGAAAACAAGGACCTGGAGGTCCAGGGCCCGTCACGTGACGAGCTTGGCGCCGTCGAGGAACAGACGGACTCCCCGATCATCGACGGCTTGATGGCGGGCGGAGAGGACGATGACTGCGAAGACGTCGGCGCTTACCGAACCGGTGAGCGCGTCGGCACCTGGCATGGCGTCTTCTCAGATGCCCAACTAGAGGCGGGAAACCCTATTGACGCCGGCTCCCCCATCAGTGAGCCCAACATGACCCGGCAGGCGGCCATCGCTTTGGCGCGTACCGCAGGCATGCCGGCCGTAGTGGTCTCTGACGGAGAGGCGTACGTTGTGCACCAGCTGGTGGTGCGTTCGAATTACCCCTTCACCTCTGATGGCGTGACAGGAGGCCATGGGTACTCCGACCTGACTGGTGAGCCGGGCGTCGAGGCCTTCGTGACGCAAGACGCCGTGCTCTATGAGGTGCACGAGTTCGCCGGCAAGAAGGACGCGAGCGCGTTGTACGACCGCAACGACCAGCCGGCCGCCGGCGGAAGCCCAACGGCGGGCATCAAAGACGTCCATGGTGAAGGACTCGAGGACTTCAAGGCAGAAGACGGCACGAAACCTAGTGGCGACGCACTCGACGAGCTGATTCGAACATTTGGCACGGCCCTTCGTGACGTCGCGCTCGACCGTCTCGACGCGAGCGAACGCGAAGCCAACGCCGTCGCAGAATCAGGCAACACCGACCAGATCGCCGGTGTTGCAGCCGCGCTGCTCCCCATTTCCGCGACCTTTGATGCGCTCAAGTTCGAACTCGCTCAGGCGGTTGCCGATGCGCACCCATTGGGGTCGGGCGGCGACTTGAAGCACTACCGGGCCGAACTCGAAGTGGATGAGCGCAACACAGAGCTCCAACAAAGCCTACGCGAGCAGATGCAGGCCCAACACGTCCTGTCCACCGCACTCATCGCCCAGGCACCAGTACTTCAGGGCCTCGACACCGATCAGCTCACCGACGTTGCTGCAGGCAAGGAAGGGGACATTGCCGCCCGCACCGCCGATGTGTTGGGCAAGATCTCCCAAGCACGCGAGTACATCATCGAAGGCGGCGATGAGCTGTGGCACCTCCCTCGACTGGTCCAATGGGCCAAGGTTGAAGTTGGGCTGGACGACCCCGGCCTCATCCAAGCCATTGACGAGCATGCCGCCGAGGTCGCGTACAACCAGAAGTGGTGGGAGGTCCTGTGGACCACTCTGTCCATCGGGCTTGGCGCAGTGGCCATCTATGCGACCTGGGGAGCCGCCGCGCCCGCGGTCGGAGCCATGACGACGACCACCACCGGTGTACTTGGCGCCGGCAGCGCGACTGTAGGGGTGTTCGACTTCGCGCAGCAGTACCATATCGCTGACCGCGAGCAGTCCCTTGTGGGCACCGACTTCGCCGACGCCGAAAACTTCATCGATCCCAAGTCCGTCAATGACGAGACCGCGGCGCTTCTTCTGTCCCTGATTGCCGTCAAGCTTGATGTGCTTGATGCCGTCGCCCTCATCCGACTGGCCCGCGCAGGCAAGACCAGCGGCGAGGCATTCGAGCTGGCACTCGCCACAGCGCCGGACCAAGCCAAGGCCAAGGCGCTTCTGAAAGAGGCAGGTCTGCTCGACACAATGGAAGAAGCGGCAGACACCGCCGTCGACGTCAAGGGCGCGCTGAAGGCTGGTCTGTCGCCTGAGGCGACGGAAACCCTAAATGAAGCGTACCGCGCAGCCGACGACATGGACCTGCAAGAGGTCCGCCGCCTGCACGCACAGCTCGAAGAGCGAGGGCTCGATAAGAACTCCGCCCACGCGCTCTGGACCGAGCTCACAGACCGCATCTGGGCTCGCGGACTCGACACCGTCGACATGGCCGGCGAGAGCCACACGCTGCGTATGGGCTACGAGAACGGAGAGTTCGTTCTCCTGCTGTGCAGCGACTGTGCGGCGCTATCAAAGACCTTGGCCTGGCTCACCGGCCATCCCGCCGTGACTGAAGATCCTGGCTTGCTCGCGCTGGTCCAGAAGCTCAGCCGAGAGGTCGATGCGGTGACCCCAGATGCGGCTCCTGACACCAGCGCAATCCGCGCAACCCTGGAAGCCATCGGCGAAGAGAAGGGAATCGCGTGCCTGACATGCCTGGTCGACGCCCCCGTCGCCGGCCTCGCCCAAAACTTCGACCAGACGCTGAACTTTGTAGGAAAGCGCCTCAGCGACGCAATGGCCGACGAGGCCTTCAAGGGCGCTTACGAGCCATATGTACGGGGCGGCAAGCAATTCGTTCGCCGCAAAGACGGACCGACAGGCGACTTCCCCGAACTAGAAGTCGATGCAGAAGGGATTCTCACCTGGCGTAAGGCTGCCAGCCGTGCAGCCGCTACCAAGCTCGACGTCTCCGCGATGGACGCTCCGCAGCTCCTCACCGAACTGATGGGCCACTCCGAATCGATTCGCAAGTACGTCGCCGCGGTCGAAGACGCGCTTGGATGGAAGCAAGACCGAATTGCCGCAATCCTGGGCGACGCCACCAAGGGATACCAGGGCGAGACCAGCGTCGACGTCCTGCGGCACGCCCTCAAAGTGGCGCTTCGCGAGCCGCTCCTCGACGATATCGTCGCTGCGGGCCAGGCAGATTCGGTGCGTCTCATCAACGAGCTGACCCCACGCATGAACGCGGCCGACGGGGGCAATCTGGCCGAAGCGTGGCTCATGAAGCACCGCCAGGCCTTCGACGGTGCCAATCCGGACGACTACCTCAAACACGCATCGCTGGACCAGGCCAGCAATCCGGCCATGAAGGGCGACCGAGACGCTGACTTGGCCAAACTCGGCCCCACGCCCGAGGGTGACGACCCCCAGAAGCTACTGCTAAACGAAGTGAAGTCCGGCAGCGGCCCGCTGTCGAAGGACCACGACATCCCGCAGATCGAGGACCTGCTAGCCGCCACGAAGGACGGGGCCACGGTCACAAAGGGCGGTCAGGGGTACGAGGCCAGCCAGGTGGTGGTGACCTTCACCGATGTGAGGAAGGCCCGGGCGAGTGTTGGGAAGCTCGCCGACTGGCTCCGTGACTACAAAGGCTTCGTACTTGAGGTCTTCGACTCCACCGGAAGCACAGTGCGGATTACCCAACAAAACAAGATGTCCGTCCTCGCAAGAGCGAAAGTCACCTCGCTGGCCGAATTCCTGGACGGAATGTAAGCAATGGCAATCGACGGCTCGTACTGCGGCAGCGACAGCCGTGTCATCGGCGACGCGCTCCTCAAGTTCGCAGAAGACGAACTGCACCAAGTTCGGTTCAGGCGCAGCCAGGCTGCAACCATCCAGACGCCCAACGAGTCAGCGGGGTTCGTCGAAGCCGGCGAATATTTCAGCCTCAGCCTCTTGCATGGTGATGAATGGATCAGGGGTCAGTACATCGTTGTTCAACCTGGTCAATGGGCGAAGCTCCACCTCTACGGTCCCTCCTACACAGCCGACACACCCCAGCTCCTGCGACTCGTTGAGGGCCTGCCCTTCGACTACATGACCTCCGGCCCCGTCGTTGCTTGGGGAAATCCCGACCCCTTCCACA
>CAYYHT010000332.1:0-2479 GCA_964471355.1 uncultured Enterobacteriaceae bacterium | reverse complement strand
CGGGTACGAGCCCCCTGCGCCCGTTGTGCCAGACTGGGTAAAGAAACGCAGAGACGAGGATGGGTTTTAGTCAGTGGTTGCACGGCGCCTGCTCGAGCTGCCCGAGAAGTAGTCAGTCCAGCATGGACTGAAGCGCCTTGGCCTCTTCTTCGAATACCTCGGCCGCGACCTGAAGCGAGGCCTTGCTCACACCCAGTGGCTTTGCGAGCGGATCCATCGAGACAGTGCCAGCGACATTGGGTGCGGGCATGCCGCGCTCGGTCAGCTGCACCAGCCTCTCGGCCAGCGCCACGGCCGCAGCCAGGCGCGCGCCGGGCATGACCAGTCGACCCGGATGCACGCGAATCTGGTGGTGCAGCCGAATCGCATCGGCCACCACGCTGGGCAAACCGTATTGGTCCGCGACCAGGCCGCCTACCCGGGCGTGGTCAAAGCCAAAGCGGTCGCGCTCGCCCTTGAGCAAGCGGGGATCCCCATCGGGCCAGCGCGCCAGCAAGCCCAGCTCGTCATCGGGTGCCAGGGCCAGCAGCACCTGGACGCCCAGATCGTGCAGCAGGCCCCCTAAAAATGCGGTCTGTGGGTCCACGTCTTTGACGAAGCGAGCAAGCTGGGCGGTGGCTGCAGCCACACTCGTTGTGTGTGCCCACAGGCGCGACCGGTACTTCAGCTTGCGGTCTCCGATGGCCACCATGGCCATGCCAAGCGCGAGGTTGCGTGTGCGTGCGAAGCCCAGCACCGACACGGCCCGTCGAAGGGAGGTCACTGGAGTGCCGCGGTTGAACACCGACGAGTTCGCCATGCGCAACACGCGGGCCGACAGCATGGGATCGAGGCCCGCGGCGTCTGCGAGATCGGTGGTTGACGCGTCGGGATCGTTGGCGATGTCTCGCACCCGAATGGCCGCCTCGGGCAGCAGCTTCATGTCGGCGACGCGTCGAAGAAGCTCGACAGCGGGATCGGGTGCGGTGGAAGCCATGCTTCCTCTTCGGCTCAGCCCTTGGAGTTCTTGCGGGCTTCTTTGGCCTTTTGCTTTTCCAGCGCGCGGATGAAGTCATCGCTGCGCACGTCGATGGTCTCGCCGCTCACCCGCGGTCGGATGTCCACGTCGAAGGGTCCGAAGTGGTATTCGCCGGCTGGCAGGTAGCCGTCGTACGTGCCGGTCCGCACAATCTCGGCCTGCGCGAACTCGATCGCTCGGGCCTGAATCGGATCAAAGGGCATGGTCGCGATCGTCAGCTCGACCTTGCCGGTGTCACCGCGCAACACCGTGTGCCCATAGTGATCTTCAATGTCGGCCATCCAGTTGATGACCTCTTCATCTTCGCGAATGCGGTTGCACTTCTTGAGGCGCAGCAGCGTGCCCGTCAGGTCGCCCATGGCTCGCGCGGAGTGGGCCCCCCACAGGTAGTCCTCGAACTCGGGCAGCACACCCGTGCCGATCAGCTCGGTGTAGCTGCGCTCGACGCCCTCCCACTGGTTCTTTTGCGCCAGCGTGCGAATCTTCTGCTGCAGCCGGTAGTACTCGGCCATCTTGACGTCAGCTTGGTCGACCGGCGGCGGCGGCGGCGTCTCGGCGGCGACAACGTCTTCATCTTTGCCAGCGAGCGCGGAAGGCGAAAGAGTGCAGCACAAAAGCGCGATGAGGAGAGATCGGCGCAGCGGTCAGCCTGCATAGAGAGGAACAGCCAAAGGAGGCTGCTTTGAGTATCTTAACTCCCGATCGGACCCGGAGGTTCCACGCTTGCTGATCGCGGCAGCCATTGCATTGAGTTCAGCGTCCGCACAGCCCCTGTGCGGCCAGGATCTAGTCGGTGCACCGCCAGCTTTGTCGACGCGGCCCGTTCCGGTGCTTCCTCCCGACAACCACAAGCTCGATCGCAACATCGTGTGCCCGGACTGTCCGCTGACGATGCATTCCGAGAACTTTGTCGCCTGGTATGGCGACGATGAGCCAGTTGCCGACAATCGGGTCTCCGAGATGCTCGATGCGTTCGAGACCAGCTGGGCAAAGCTCGTCGACGAGCACGGGTACCCAGCTCCCTACGGATCAGAGACCTACCGATTCAACATCTACATCGCCAACACAGGCGACGGCGCGCTGCCGACCACCAGCACAGGCTACTTCTGGACCGACGACGAAGGGCACCCAATGGTCGTCATGAACCGCACCAGCTTGGGTGTGCCCGAGTTCACCGATCCGTTGATCGCCCACGAGTTCTCGCACGCTCTGCAGCAGTCCGCCGGCACCTATGACTTCGACGAGCACGGCAATCGTTGGCTGTGGGAGTCGACCGCCAACTACGCCGCCGGAGAGGTCTTTCCCGAGCAGTGGGGCTACGCCGGCACCTTGCCCGCGGCGGTCTACCTGCCGCACCTGCCCGTCGACTACTACGACGCCAGCGTGGGTGGCGCCCTGCAGCCGGTCCACCACTATGGAGTCTTTGTCTGGCCGGTTCACCTCGCGGACACCTACGGCGAC
>CAYYHT010000331.1:0-8344 GCA_964471355.1 uncultured Enterobacteriaceae bacterium | reverse complement strand
TGGGACATGTGCGCCATGATGATGGCGTGGGGCCGGACTGCATCCCGCACCATTTGGTAGGTGCGCGGCAAGTCCGACCAACGCATCGCGACCTCCATGGTGTCCGCGAATCCTCCCCGCTCAAAAATCGGCATCAACTTGTAGGAGACGGCGTGTCGCGAGTCGTACCAGCGATGGCCGGGGTCGGGCCCCAGGTCGGTACCTTGCTCACAACATATGGCGTGACCCGCCTCTGCAGCGGCATCGACCACCTCGTCATCACCCTCGAAGCCCACGACCAAGAAGCAACCCGACGCCATCTTGTCGAAGACCGTGTTGACCAAGCCCGGCAAGGAAAGAGGCAGCACCAAGCTTCGCTTTTTGACCGAAGGAAGTTCCGTGAGCGCCTTGAGCCATGCCTTGTACCAAGCCTCGTTGTGCGCCCCTCCCTTCTTTGGCTTGGTCTTGCCACCAATCCTCGTGTCGACAGGGTCATAGAGTCGCACCGCAACCGGCCACAGCTCTCCCTGCATCAGCAGTCGCATGGCACGGGTGGCACTCTCGAGGTCAGCAAAGGCATAGCCGCGCAACCATCGTTTGCTGGCGAGCGGCCACACCCGCATGCGGACCCGTGTGATGACCGCTAGCGTGCCCTCGCTTCCCAACAGCAAAGGCATCCAAGCGTCCGGGGCGTCGCCGTCCTCTCCCACTGTGAACACGCCTCGAGCAGGCGACACCGCACGCAGCTGCAGCACCATGTCCTCGAACACGCCGTAGCGGCTGCTGAACTGGCCCGCGCTGCGAGCGGCAGCCCACCCCCCGACAGTCGAGCACCAGATCGACGATGGGGAATGGCCCAAGGTGTAGCCACGCTCATTGAGCCAGTCCTCGAGGTGCTGTCCGTTGACCCCGGCGCCGGCCTCGACCGTGAGCCGTTCGGAATCGAGGGGGCCGATGCGATCGAAGCGCTTGGTGTCGAGCACGATGCTGCCCGGGACTCCACGGGCGCCACCGCACACACCGCTGCCCGCACCGTAGGGCACCACGGCCAATCCACCCTCGACAGCATGCTTCAAGACAGCGAGCACCTGTTCCTCGGTCTCTGGCCAAAAGACGCGGTCTGGCCCCGGCGGGCGACGGCCCTGCCAGAAGTCCAGCGTCCCCCCAGGCCACAGGTCACGTGCGGCCGCGGAGCGATCCAGCGGATGGGCACTCGAACGAACGGCATCAATTCCGGCGTCACTCATGAGCGGAGTCTAGCCCGTGAGGCCGTGCAAAGGTGCCATCCCCAACGCAGAACGCCCGACCACTAGGGCCGGGCGTCTGTCGCGGTGGGCGGCTTCGAGAGGGGCCGCCGGGTACCGCAAAGCTCTTGCGTTTCCGACTTTCCCCTTTGCACGATGCGTGCCAGCGACATCGCTCTTGTCGATAAAGCCGATGACGACGCCATCGGTTGAATTTTCGTGCAGACTCCGACGTCGCGTGGAACCAAAACCACGACATCCATGTCGCACTGAGGGGTTTGCAGCGGCAGTCCACGGTTGGCGAACCGGGGCCTCGCTTCAGCCAACAGGATATATGCCGCGTTAACCCGGCACTTCTGCCGAGATTTTGTTGCGCGAAAACCACGGCATCTGTGTCACGGTAGTTCGCGCAGATACAATGCATGCAACATTGCGCTGCATGTCAACGTAACGCCAACGCACCTTCAGCGGGGTCGGCGTTTTGCCGCTTCACTTGTCGAAAGGCGGGGATCCCGCTAAACGGCGATTGCTCGGGTCCGCATTGCCGGATTCAGCGATTCGATGCACCTAGGAGCCATCTTGTACGATCTCGTTCTACGCGACGCCACCATCGTCACCAGCACCGGCCGACAAGTGGCCGATGTGGCCATCCAAGATGGAAAGATTGTCTACGTGGGGCCCAGGCCTCCAAAGCGTCGCTGCCGTGAATCCATCTCGGCCATTGGCAAGTTTCTGATTCCCGGCGTCATCGACACCGCGGTGATGTTCGCACCGGACGGCAAGTCTGCCACCTGGGAAGTCGAATCACGCGCAGCCGTCAGCGGCGGCATCACCACCGTCATTTCACTGCCCGGCGGCAGCAGCCCCGTGACCGATCGCGCATCGGCCAAGAAGCGCGCCAAGCGCGTCTGCTCCAAGTCCTGGGTCAACTTTGCCCTCTGGGGCGGAGCGACCTCCAAGAACGCCGAAGAGCTCAACGAGGCCGTCAAAGAAGGCCTCATCATCGGAGCACTCGCGTACATGGGCGGGCACGAAGGCATCGGCATCGACGTCGACCAGCTCGAGACCTTCCTCGATGTGGACGGAGTCACCGGCGTTCACCTCAACGGCACCGTCGCCGAAGGCAGCGCCGACGAAGTCTTCGAGGCCGCTCTGCAGGTCGCAAGCAAGACCGACAAGCAGTTCCACTTGGTGCACCTGTCCACCGCCGAAGAGCTCCATGCTCTCGATCCGGTTCGCGGCGACCTGCCCGTGACCGCTGGCGT
The DNA here is from genome assembly GCA_964471355.1 of uncultured Enterobacteriaceae bacterium. Classification (GTDB taxonomy): domain Bacteria; phylum Myxococcota_A; class UBA796; order UBA796; genus CAYYHT01. The sequence goes on along the minus strand of CAYYHT010000331.1, from coordinate 5,856 downwards.
GACCCCGCACCACCTCTTCCTGTCCAACGATGCCCACCCGATCGAGGTCCAGACCAACCCGCCGGTCCGTCCCGAGCACGACCGCAAGAGCTTGTGGACCGCCATGAAGCGCGGCCGTCTAGACGTCGTCGCATCGGACCACCACCCGATCGACAACGACGGCGTGCCCGGTGCCGAGCTGATGTTCCCACTGTTGCTGTCCGCCGTGAAGTACGGCCGCCTGTCTCTCGAGCTGTTGGTCAGCCTTTGCAGCGAGGCTCCCGCCCGCATCTTCGGCCTCAACGGCAAGGGCCGCATCGAGCCCGGTGCCGATGCAGACTTGGTGTTGTTCTCCGAGGGCGAGCTGACCCGCGTTGGCAAGAAGGACCTGATGAGCAAGGCTGGTTGGTCGCCCTACATCGATCGTGAAGCCGCGCCCAAGCCCGATCTCGTCATCGTCGGCGGCGAAATCATCGCCCGTCGCGGCGAGATGATTGCGACCAAGCCTTGCGGCACATTGGTGGCCACGACCCCCGTCGCGGCGAACGCCTAGTTCACTGGCTCGGCAGCGGCCGGAGTGCCGCTGCCAAACAAAAATCCGACCGTGAACTGGTAGCGCGTGAAGTCAAATCCGCGCGGACCCGTCGAGTCACCGGCTCCCGTGCCGCCTGCGCTTGCGCCAGCGCTCAGCAAAATGGGCTGCGCAATGGCGAACTCCGGCATCAGTGTGAAGTTGTCGCTCAAGCCGGCAGCGAAGCCCACTGAGAGGCCTGCCCCGAGCGCGTTCGCTCCGGCACTGGCACCGGCGCCAGATGCAAAAACCAAGTCGTCCGTGAGCTTGGGCGCGACCACAAGCTGGCTGGTCGGCCCCACCGGAATGCCAACAATGACGGGGAACTGCATGCTCAGGTACCCGGCACCCAGTCCAAAGCCCCCGATGGCCACCCCCGACACCGACGGAGCGAGACTGAGCGCGATGTCCGAATCGCGAGGGGTGAGCATGATCTTGCCGCCGACGCCCATGAAGGAGCTGCCCACGCGAGCGCTGATATCGAAGCGGTCTGAGATGCCGTAGCGCAAGGCCAGGTCGAGCTGCATCGCATTGGCCGACTCACCCTCAACCTGAAAGCCGAACGAGGCCACCTCGACCCCAAGCTGGATGTTGCCGGATCCGAGGGTCTCGGCGCGCTGCATGGTGCCGATCGACGCGCACCCGATGCCCGAGCCCAAGGAAAGGGCCACCAACAGGGCGCATTTGCTGTTCATGGAGCCTCCAACGCACAGGAGCCTACCAGGGCGTCAGCTGTCCGTCGCCGCTGCTGACAGGCCAGCAGACGCATCGACCTGGACTCAGGCGGAAGCGGAAGCGGGATCGAGGTGGCGCCGGTGACTGCCACCCAAACGGCCAAACCCTCACTTTCCAGCGGCTAGTTCCGGCACGCTTTTCGCTTTGGTCCGTCGTGTCAGGAGGACGGCGATGGCGGTGATTGTGATGGGTGGAACCCTGCAGGGCGTAGATGCCCTGCCCATTCGTGTTGAGGTCGACCTCATTCGGCGTTTGCCGCGGGTCAGCATTGTCGGGCTCGCCGCAGGCGCCGTGAAGGAGGCCGCCGAGCGCGTGCGATCCGCCCTTGCGAGCTCTGAGCTTGAGTGGCCGCGAAAGCGCATCGTGGTCAACCTGGCCCCCGCAGATGTGCGCAAAGAGGGAACTGCATTCGATCTTCCAATCGCACTCGGCATCCTTGCCGCCGACGAGCAGGTTCCGCCTTCCTCAATCGATGGAGTGATCGCTGTGGGCGAGCTTGGGCTCGGCGGCGACCTGCGTCCAGTGCGGGGAGCCCTCTCGCTTGGGCTGATGGCCCGCGAGCTGGATTGCGATCTCATCCTGCCCGCAGACAGTGCATCACAGGCCGCATTGGTCCCAGACACCCGCGTCTTCAGCGCACGAACCCTCGCCGAGGTGGTTGGGCACCTGCAGGGCGGTGCCGCACTGCCCCGTGCAGTGAGGCTGCACACTACAGCGCCAGCTTTCGACGTGGACCTCGCCGATGTGCGCGGCCAACTCTTGGCCCGAAGAGCGCTCGAGATTGCCGCAGCGGGCGCTCACCACCTGCTGATGGTTGGCCCTCCAGGATGCGGCAAGTCGATGCTGGCGCGTCGATTGCCGACGATTCTGCCGACCCTGGCGTTCGAGGAGGCCCTCGATTGCACACGTGTGCATGGAGCGGCCGGCCTGCTGGGGCAGGATCCAAGGTTGCTCGACCGCAGACCCTTCCGAGCCCCACACCACTCGGTGTCTGCCGCCGGGCTCGTCGGCGGTCGCGATCTACGACCCGGCGAGGTCAGCCTCGCCCACCACGGCGTGCTGTTCCTCGACGAGGCGACCGAGTTTCAGCGGACCGTTCTCGAACACCTGCGTGAGCCGCTTGAGGACGGCACTGTGCGCATCACTCGCGCCGACGGCAGCGTCGAATACCCGGCTGCGCTGACCCTGGTGATGGCCGCCAACCCCTGCCCGTGTGGTCACCACGGCAGCAACAACCGCTGCATCTGCACCGACACCATCATCAACCGATACCGCCGCAAGCTCTCGGGTCCCATCTTGGACCGCGTCGACCTGCACATTCCGCTGCGGCCGGTCCCATCCGAAGTGCTGCTGAGCGGGCAGCCGGGCGAGTCCTCGAAGTCCGTACGAGCCCGCGTCGAGGCGGCCAGGGCCCTGCAGCTGGACCGTCAGGGTGTGCCAAACGGCCGGCTGGGCGCCCCGGACATCGAGCGAGTGGCTCAACAGACCGACGCTGCCCGCGCGCTTCTCTTTGAGGCAGTGACGGCCCACACACTGTCCGGACGAGCGGCACATCGGCTGTTGAAGGTCGCCCGCACCATCGCCGACTTGGAACGCTGCGAACAGGTGCAGCCGCGCCACGTTGCAGAAGCCCTCGCCTTTCGGCCAATGGAGGGCTTGTGACGACCGCAATGGCCCTGCTGTTCGGCATGAGCCTGCGTGGCGTCGTCGACCAGATGGACGCCGGAGTGGCCTCTGTGGAGTGGCGCCGCTGCGCCGACCCTGGCTTTGTCCCCGTGGCGCTCCTGCCCCCCGGCACGTCCGAGGGCGACGTCATTCTCATACGACTGCGCCCTGCTGGCCGACAGCCATCGGCGGCGCTCACGCTTCCAACCACTGTACCCACGCGCGATTGGCGCGCGCGGGTCACAACACCCCGTTCCATCAGGAGAACACCATGAACAACACAATCAAACACCGCAGCAAGGCTCTCGAGAGCACCCTGCAATCCCTCGAGAAGCGCTTCGGCCGTGGCTCATTGATGCGCCTAGGCGACCGAGCTCACGTCAAAGTGGAGACCATTCCCACCGGCTGCCTCAAGCTCGATCTTGCTCTGGGTGTGGGCGGCTTCCCAAAGGGCCGAGTCATCGAGATCTATGGACCCGAGTCGTCAGGCAAGACCACCCTGGCGCTGCATGCCATCGCCGAGATGCAAAAGAGCGGAGGAACCGCGGCCTTTGTGGACGCTGAACACGCTCTGGACCCAGTCTATGCATCCAAGCTCGGTGTCGACACCGAGAACCTCTACGTCGCCCAGCCCGATTGCGGCGAGCAGGCTCTCGAGGTGGTCGAGGCGCTGGTTCGCAGCGGGGCCGTCGACATCATCGTCATCGACTCTGTGGCGGCACTGGTCCCTCGCAACGAGATCGAAGGCGAGATGGGGGACTCCCACATGGGTCTGCAGGCGCGATTGATGAGCCAAGCGCTGCGCAAGATCACCTCCATCACCGCGCGCACCGGCTGCATGGTCATCTTCATCAACCAGCTGCGCCAAAAGATCGGGGTGACCTTTGGCCCCAGCGAGGTCACCACCGGCGGCAACGCGTTGAAGTTCTATGCATCGATGCGCATCGACATTCGCCGCATTGGCGGCCTGCACAAGACGGTCAACGGCGACAAGGTCGATGTGGGCAACAAGGTCCGCATTCGCGTCAAGAAGAACAAGCTGGCCCCGCCATTCCAGCAGTGCGAGACCGAAATCATCTACGGACGCGGCTTCTGCCTGGCCGGAGATGTGCTCTCCATCGCCATCCAACACGGCATCGTGAGCAAGAGCGGCAGCTGGTTCAACTTCGGCGACGAGAGTCTTGGCCAAGGCCGCGAGAATGTACGGGAAAAGCTGATGGCCGACCCCGTCCTGCTCGCACGCATTCACGCCGAAGTCGAGAAGCTTCTGGCCGGTACTGAGGCCGAGGTCAACACCGATGACGAGGTGCCACTCGCAACCTCTGAGGTGGCTCAGGCCAAGTAGAAATCATTCACCGCACGGGAGTCATGAAGTGTGGACGTCGTAGCAGCGACTTCCCGTGCACCCCCCGGGGCCGTCGTCGGAATCAGCCGGCGGCGGTCCTCTTTTTTTCCTACCAGGGCAGCGGGATGGGCTCTAGCACCAGCGGTTCGATGGGCGCATCATCATCGCCGGCCAGAGCAAATCGCTCGAACAGTGCGCGGACGTCCGCATAGGCGTTGTCGACCACCACGACATCTTCCGCTGTGCGCGCGTGGGCCAGCTCGACGATCAATCCCTCAAGCGCGATGCGAATGAGGACCGCCATTCGGTCCGGGGGAAGGGTCAGCCGTCCCAAGTCTTCGGCGAAGACCATGCGGATGGCGTCTTCGAGCAGGTCGGTCGACTCGTGGAAGAAGCTGTCCACCAGCACTTGAGTCTGGTCGTCGCCGCTCGACATGGTTCGCACGACCGTGGGCGCGCCCGAGCGCAAGATTCGGATGGACTGCCACATGGCGTCCATCGCCTCGACCGCACTGTTCAGCCCCCCCTCACCGCGTCCGGCACGTTCGACAAAGCGCAGATGCATCTCGCGGTAGGTGGCCCTCTGGGCTTCGATCATCAGGTGATCGCGAGCCGCTTCGGCGTTCTTGCGCAGGCTCTGTCGGGACAGCAACCGGGACGCTCTTCCGAGAATCCGTCGGGGCAAGGAGTTGGGCTGTTCGTCTTCCACATCCGTCATCTAATGCAAGCCCCCCTGTCGGATCCAGCTCGGCGTGATATCCGCGCCTCCCTATGAGGAGCGCATGCGGTACAGCAGCGTCGCCATCGAGTCTCTCCAATATGCAGTCCCGAGCACGGTCATCACGACCGCTTCGCTCGAAGACTCGCTGTTGCCCCTGTACGGGCGCATGGGAATTGCCCCGGGAGCCATTCAGTCCCTCACCGGCATCGTCTCGCGGCGCTTCTGGGATGCTGGGGTCCAGCCGTCGGACGCCGCCACATTGGCCGCCAACAAAGCGCTTGGCACCGCGAACTTCGACCCCAATCAACTGGGCGCCCTGGTCAGCTGCTCGGTCTGCAAGGACTACCTCGAGCCGTCGACCGCCAGCCTTGTGCACGGCAACCTCAAGCTGGGGCGTCACTGCCTAAACTTCGACATCGGCAACGCGTGTCTTGGCTTCATGACCGGCATGGCGACCGTCGCCAACATGATCGAGCTCGGCCAGATCAAGGCGGGACTGGTGGTTGCTGGCGAGGGCAGCCGAGCCGTCACCGAAGCCACCGTCGAGCGTCTTCAGAATCCCGGCGCATCATTCGCCGCCTATCGCGACAACCTGGCCACCCTGACGTTGGGCAGTGGTGCCGCCGCGATGCTGCTGGTGCACGAGTCCATTGCCACCACGGACCACCGCCTGCTGGGCGGATCAGCGGATGCTGCGACTGAGTTCAACCGGCTGTGCGTCGGAACACCTACCAGCATGAAGACCGACCCCGCCAAGCTGCTGCGCGAAGGGGTAAAGCTGGCCACCGAGACTTGGCGACGCACCCGCGAAGAGCTGGCTCTCGAGGTGCCGGACTTCAA
>CAYYHT010000330.1:0-8347 GCA_964471355.1 uncultured Enterobacteriaceae bacterium | reverse complement strand
CATGCCCGCACTACATCAGATCGCATTCGCCAGCAGAGGACTGCCACATCAACGGTTGGGCAGTACTGGCTGAAGTAGACAAGGGAACGGCCGATTTCCAGGCTTCTACAGACCCTTGCCGGACCGAATCTTTTTACACTTACCCCTTTTCAGAAATCCCAATCGGGCAAGAAACCCCCGTCCCACCTATGCCACAGTACCCACCGGGGTTCTTGCTGAGATACTGCTGGTGGTAGTCCTCGGCATAGAAGAACTCGGTCGCCGGCAGGACCTCGGTCGTGATTGCCCCGTAGCCGGCCGCTGCTAGTTCGGCCTCGTAGGCCACTTTGCTGGCCTGGGCTGCCGCAAGGTGCTCATCGGAGCTCGTGTAGATGCCGCTGCGGTACTGGGTGCCCGCGTCGTTGCCCTGGCGCATGCCTTGAGTGGGGTCGTGGCTCTCCCAGAAGGTCCGCAGCAGCTCATCGAACGAGATGATGGCGGGATCGAAGACCACGAGTACGACCTCGTTGTGGCCGGTCATGCCCGAGCAGACTTCTTTGTAGCTCGGGTTGTTGGTGAAGCCTGCGGCGTAGCCCACGGCGGTCGTCCACACGCCCTCCTTCTTCCAGAAGATGCGCTCTGCTCCCCAGAAACAGCCGAGGCCGAAGACCACGGTCTGCAAGTGGTCCTCGAACGGACCCTTGAGGGGATTGCCGAGCACCGTGTGCGCGCCCGCAACGGGCATCACGGCAGTGCGACCGGGCAGGGCCGTGTCGGGGGTCGGCATGGCGGGCTTGCGGAAGAATTCAAACATCGAGACCTCTCGGGTTCAAGGGTAATCACCAGTACGCACGGGGAGGGCGCTCGGTTCACACCACTGTGGCTAGACCCCGTGGATGGCTATTGCCAGCGCCATCGCGATGGCGAGGTACAGCCCAAAGGTGGCGCCGGTCGCGGCCAAGATGCCCACAGCCCGCGCGGCCCAGTGAACCTTCAGCAGCGAGATCTTGCGGTTGGTGATCCAGCCCACTGCACCGATGCCGCCGCCAACCGCACCTCCGACGAAGATCAGCACCAGCGGGAGGAAGGACATGACCGCCAGAGCCATAGGAATCGGCTCGCCGAATTTGTAGGTGACGCCGTCGACCCCCAGCGAGGGAATGCTGTCGGTCAATGCCGCTTGGAACTGAGCCGTCACCTCGCTGCCGTCGGCCATCGGCACGGTGAACTTGCCGAGCCAGCTTGGGCTCAATGGCTCTCCATCGAGCAGCAGTCGAGACGCGCCAAACATCGTTGGTGCTGTGACCGTCAACACGCCGGCGACGCCGGGGGCATCGACGATGAGGGGGCCACTTGTGTCGGCGGGCTGTGCCTCGGGTGGGGCAAATGCGTCACTCAAACTGGATTCCTCGCGCTCGGGTCGGCTCGGACCATACCGCGACAGGTGTCGGGCTAGCCGTGCTGCCGCTTGTCGCAGACCATCACCAGGAAGTCCGCCACAGCCCGCACTCGGGCCACTTGTGCTAAGTCGCGGTGCATCACCATCCAGATGGGATCCTCGTGGCGGTAGCCCAAGCCGTCCAGGGGCACCAAGTTCGGCGCCGACTCGGCCAGCAGGTCGGGCAGCAGTGCCACCCCCAATCCCGCAACGCACGCAGCTCGGATGGCCGACAGCTCGGTGGAGCGCAGCACCACCCGTGAGTCGCCCAGGTCCGCAGCCCAGCGCATGGTGGGAAAGAACTGCAAGACCTCACACTCGTGCAGCGAATCGATGTCGGACGTGTGCTGCCGGCTCTCAAGCCAGTCCACCGAAGCATAGGGCCGGGACACGGCCGTCGAGATGCGCCGGGCCACCATGTCCGGCTCGGTCGGGCGGCCTACCCGGACCGCGATGTCTGCCTCGCCACGACTCAGATCGAGCACCCGTGCCGAGCACAGCAGGTCGACTCGGATGTCAGGGAACTGGGCGTGCAGCGTCGGCAGCTCCGGAGCAATGACGCGGCTGGCCATGACCTCGAGTGTGGTCAGGCGCACCAGACCGGCGGGCCGCTCGCTGGCTCCCCCCGCCAGGCGCTTGACGTCCAGGGCCGCCTCTTCTGCGCGTTCCGCCGCCGCGACGGCTCTCAGTCCCGATGGAGTCGCCACCCAACCGCTGGTGCTGCGCACAAATAGCCGAGCCCGCAGCTTGCTCTCAAGTGCCGTGACCCGACGTCCAACAGTGGTCGGGTTGACCCGCAGTGAGCGTCCCGCTGCGGCGAGGCTGCCGTGCCTGTGCACGGCAAGAAAGTAGCGAAGATCAGTCCATTCGTACATTTTCGCAGTGTACCGTAGTCGATGCTGCAGATTTGCAGTGGCGGCCTGCTTCATTGGCCGTAGTCGCGGTCGTCAGGCGTTCCCATACTCTTGGTGGTTGTCGGCAGGAACGTCCTGGCTGCAACCAAAAGGAGGGCATCATGGCCTGGTTCAGCACATGGTTTTCGATTGAAATTGACTTCACCGAAGCGGACTTGATGGCCGACCTGCAGTTCGGCCGCAGGTAGGTCCGCTCAGCCCCGAAACAGCAAGGTGAACTCAAGGCGGCCTGAGGTCGCGGGGGGCGTGATGGCGTACAGCGTGGCCATCAGCCCCTGCGCGGCCTGTACATCGAGCCCGCGCGCTGCCAGCTCGGGGGCGGCGCCTGTGAGGGTGACGCGAATCTCGAGGGGTTGGCCGGCCTCGACTTGCAGCGAGCCCGCCTGCACGGCCTGGCGAAGCTGCAGAATATAGGCCGACAGCATGTCCATCTCGATGCGGTCGGCCAGCTCGTCTTCGGTGCTTTCCAGCTGGATGTGCAAGAAGGCCGGATGCCCGTCAGGCTGCACGGCCATCGATGGCACGTACTCGATGGCGAAGTGGATGGGTTGGTCGGGGCCTCCGAGCACCAGCGGGGTGCCCGATGCGAGTGCCTGACGCACCGATGCGGAGTCGGGGGCGTTCAACAGGATGGCAAAGCCATCTTCGAAGAGGCGTGAGGCACTCTGCTCTTCGGGAATGAGCAGCAGAAAGCATCCGCCCATGCGCTCTCCGGTGGCGCCGGGGGCCGAGATGGCCGATGGGTCGTTGCCTCCGCTCCACACCAAGCACGAATCCGCATTGCGGGCGAGCTGAAGCAGGAAGCACAGGGCCTGGTCGGCGGCTAGGGAGCCGATTTGGTTGCTCAGCAGCTCGCCCGCTTCGCTCTCAATGCGCAGGGTGATGCGCTCGCCTTCACGGGTAGCGGTGATGCCTGGAGGGCCGAACTTGGCAACCCCCAGCAGAATGCTCTGGCCGTCGGCCTCGGGAAGCGAGACCTCGGCGCGACCGGGAACGCTGACGACAGGGTGGGGCCAGTGGCTGGTCTGTCGACCCAGGCGAGCCAGCACTCGAGCTGCTCCGACCTGCTGGGCCACGGCCACCTCATTGGCGTACAGAAGCGTCATCGACAGCACGTTGGCATCGGGAAAACCGCGTCCGTCGGGTGCTGCGGGGTCCGAGTAGACCACTCCATGAAAGCCGAACAGGCCGTTGCCGCCAAGCTGGGTGTGGCCGCCATTGCCCACGAACTGCCCCTGCTTGGCCATGGTGCAGATGGCCTCGAACAGCGGCAGCGGATGGGTTGGAGGCTCGGCTTCGTCGCCACGGGGAATCGAGAGCAACAGCTCCTTTTGTCCGAAGGTGACGAGTCCTTGGGTGACGTAGGTCCAGCAGGGAATCGCGGCGGCTTGCTCGGCGGTGACGACCGCCCACAGCTCGTTGTCGATGATCGAGATTCGGCTCACGTCCGCGCTCCTCCGGGTCCCGCCGTCTAACCGCTCGGGCGTCCACAACCGCCGTGAACTGCCCGATTCTGACCCTGCCAAGGTGTAGCCTCGGGCCATGGGTTCATTCATTGGCAATACACATGTGAAGGGGTCTGCACTCGCCCAGGTCCAGGCGGCGGTTGCCGGGCTCGCGTCCGAGTTCCAGTGCGCCGGCCCGCAAGACGACTGGACGCATGTCTACGAGGCTCGCTGTGCCGGCCAAGACGCGGAGTGGATTCGCACATTCACCGTGGCCCTAAGCAAAGCCCTGTCGCTGCCTGTCGTGTCCTTCATGGTGCACGACAGCGACGTGTTGTTGGTCTGGGTGGCCGACAAGGGGCAGCTCAGCTGCCACATCAATACCTTCCCCGAGATGTTCGACCTGCCTGGGGAAGAGCCCCTGGTCGAGTCCATCGGCGGATTCAACGCACTGTGCCCCGAGGTCGAGGAGTCGCGGCTGCTTGCCATCATTCGCACCGACGCGGTCTTTGCTGACGACATTCTGAGTGAGCTCGCACGCCTGCTGGGCATCGGCGCCGAGCACGTGCTGCAGGACCACCGAACACTTCCGGTGAGCGAGGACCGCGGCTTTCGAAGTCGCGGTGTTGGCGGTGGTCGCGGCCAGCAAAAACGCTTGCGCGAACACGGGTCATGGACTAGAAAGTGAACGTCATTCACACTTTGACGTCTATTCGCAGTTTTGGGGTTTTGAGATGTACGATCTGGTGATTCGCGGCGGTACGATTGTCGACGGTAGCGGCGACGACCGGTTTGTTGGCGACGTGGCCATCATGGACGGGCGCATCGCGGCCATCGGCAAGGTCGAGGGCACCGGCGCTCGCGAGCTCGACGCAACCGGCCAGCTCGTGACTCCGGGCTGGGTCGACATGCACACCCACTACGACGGCCAGGTCACGTGGGACCCCTACTTGACCCCCAGCGGCTGGCATGGCGTGACCACAGCGGTCATGGGCAACTGTGGTGTGGGCTTTGCCCCGTGCCGTGCCGAGGACCGTGAGTGGCTCATCCAGACGATGGAAGGGGTCGAGGACATTCCCGGCACTGCACTGACCGAGGGCATCGACTGGGACTGGGAGACCTTCCCCGAGTACCTCGACGCCCTCGAGCGCAAGCCGCACGCCATCGACTTTGCAGCGCAGGTGCCGCACTCCGCACTCCGTGCCTACGTCATGGGCGAAAAGGCGAGCGAGCAGAACGACGCGAATCCAGAAGAAATCGCACGCATGAAGGACTTGGTCGCCGAGGCGCTGAACGCCGGAGCCGTCGGCTTCTCGACCAGCCGCACCCCGCTTCACAAGACGGCTCGTGGCGTCGAGGTCGCTGGAACCCGCGCCCAGACCGACGAGCTGTTTGGCATTGCACAGGCGCTGCGCGAGACAGCAAAGGGCGTCTTCGAGTGTGCATCCGAGCACCTCCGGGTCGTCGATGAGACGGTCTGGATGAAGCAGATTGCGCGAGAGACCGGTCGTCCGGTGGTGTTCAACCTGTCTCAGATCGACGAGGACCCCACACTGTACGCCCGCCTGCTGAAAGTACTCGAGGAGTGCGAGGCCGAGGGTCTGCCGGTCTACGGGCAGTCCGCGGGTCGCGCCATTGGCATCTGCATGAGCTGGCAGGGCACGGCACACCCGTTTGCGGCCTATCCAAGCTGGCTGCAGATGATGGCCGATGGTCTGTACACCTGGGAACAGAAGCGCGAGCGCATCATGAGCCCGGGCTTCAAAGAGCAGTTGCTGTCAGAGAAGCCGTTCGGTGTATGGGACTTCGCCGAGATGGTGACCAAGAGCTTCGACAAGATGTTCCCCCTGCGCGACGGCAACAGCTACGAGCCCGAAGCCAACGAGAGCATCGCGGCGGTGGCCGAGCGCGAGGGCCGCACCCCGCAAGAGGTGGCCTTTGACTGGCTGATGGAGGCCGATGGCAACGGCATGATCTACTTCCCGCTGTTCAACTACAGCGGCAACGGCCTCGACGCGTCCTATGAGCTGCACAGCCACGAGCGCACCTTCATGGGACTGTCCGATGGCGGTGCCCACTGCGGCGCCATCTGCGATGCGGGCATGCCGACCTTCATGCTCAGCTTCTGGACCCGCGACCGCACCCGCGGACCGACGTTTTCGGTCGAGTACATCGTCAAGCGCCAGACCAGCGAGACCGCAGACTTCTATGGCCTGCACGACCGCGGCCTGCTCAAGGTCGGCTACCTCGCTGACGTCAACGTCATCGACTACGACAACCTGGCCTTGCAGCGCCCAGAAGTCGCCTATGACCTGCCTGCTGGCGGACGCCGTCTGCTGCAGAAGGCCATCGGCTACAGCTTCACCATCAAGAGTGGGCAGATCATCATCGAGGACGGCCAGCCGACCAACGTGATGGCCGGCGGACTCGTGCGCGGCATGCAGCCGGCGCCCGTGGCCGCAGCAGCAAAGTAGGTGCGGCGCCGGGCCCGAGACATATGCGGCCCGTTTGATACAGTGCCTGAATGCCGAAGCCCACCTTCCTAAAGCTGCCCGACGACAAGCGTGAGCGATTCGTGCAGGCGGCGGTGCGCGAGTTTGCCCTCAAGCCCTATGACCTCGCCTCGGTCACGCGCGTCGTGGCAGATCTGGGCATCGCAAAGGGCAGTGTCTACCAGTACTTCGCCGACAAATTCGACCTGTTTCAGTGGCTGGTTGAAGAGTCGAGCCGGCGCAAGATGGTCACGCTGGGAACGTCCGTCGTGCCCATGGGCGGATTCTGGGATCAGCTGCGCTCCATGCATGTGACGGGGCTGCGATTTAGGCACTCACATCCCCTGTGGAGCCAGCTGGCCATGCGCATGCTCGAGCCCAGCAAGGAGCCGCGCCTCGAGGCCTTGCGTCGTCAGCGTGAAGCCGCGACCAAGGCCTATATGCTGCAGATGTTCGCCAATGCCCAGAAGTTGGGGGTGGTGCGCGACGATGTCGATGTGCAGACCGCCGCTCACTTGGCCCAGGGACTGCTGGGGCAGGGGCTGACCGATGCCTTTCTGGCGCGAAAGGGGCTCGATACGCACACGCTGCTGAACGACCCGAATCGGGCCGACGATCTGACCGCAGAAGACGTCGATGCGACCGTCGACTTGGCGATTGGCATTCTCATGGCTGGCTTGGCCCTGAATACGGGTCCGCTTACCAGCCGTTGACGCGCTTCCAGATGGCCTGCACCTCTTCGCCGCCATCGACGAGGTGGTAGCGGTCGTACATCGCAGCAGTCATGCAGATGTGGTTGGGCATGATGCGCACCCGCGCTCCAATCTCGAGGCGCTCCCACGGCAGCTCGGCGCCAGATCGGCTGCGCACCTCGCCATGCTCTTGATGGACATCGGCCACATAGAGGTCGCCAATGGGCTCTCCTGTCGCGTCGTCACACACCAGGCCGTAGCCGAGGTCGGACGTCTTGGCGGTGGACCGGTCCTTGGAGAGGGCGAGTCCGCCGGCATCGAGCATGAGCTGGCCGCGCTCGGGCTTGTGGCTAGTGACCGTGGCCAGGACCGTGCACGCGATGTCTTCGATTCGGCACGAGTGGATGGAGACTTGGAATAGGTCGCCGAACAGGTAGACGCCGGGGCGCATCTCGGTGACGCCAGCCAGGTGCTGGGCATGGGTTGCGGTCGGGGTGGAGCCCACGCTTCGCATGTGGGCGCCGGGGAAGTCTGCGACCGAGGCTCGCTCTTGCTCGGCGACGCCCTGGATCTGATCGATGGTTCGGCACCCGTACGAGTGGCCACCGTGGGTCATGACCCCGCGGAAGTGTGGTCCCAGCACGTCCGCAATCGCTTGCACGGCATCTCGGCCGACGCCAGTGCGCCCCTCTCCACAGTCCACCTCGACCAAGCAGGGCTGATTGATCTCGGCGGCGACGACGGCACTGTCGGTGATGACCGTAAGCCCTGCGATTGCGGCAGCGCGCTCGAGCTTGTCAGGGCTGATGCAGACCGCGCACAGGATGTCGCTGTAGCCGTTGTCGGCGAAGTACTCGGCTTCTCGCAGGGTGCTGACGGTGATGGGGCCGAGCTCGCCGCCATGGGCGATTCGGGCGACATTCACACACTTCGCCGTCTTGAGGTGAGGGCGCAGTGCCACCCCCAAGTCGGCAGCCCTGGCGCGCATGCGGGCTGCGTTGCGCTCGAGCTTGGTCTTGTCCAATACCAGGCATGGCGTGGTCAGGTCAGCCAGCCACATGGCCTACAGACGCTCGCGCAGCAGCTCGTTGACCATTCTGGGATTCGCCCTGCCTCCGGTCTGTTTCATGACCTTGCCGACAAAGAAGCCGAGCAGGCGCTTGTTGCCGTCCCGCACCCGTCCAGCCTCGTCGGGGTGTGCGGCAATCACAGCGTCGACGATGCCAGCGAGTGCCTCGGTGTCGTCGAGCTGGGCCCAGCCCTGGTCCTCGACGATCTGAACGGCGTCTCCACCGTGCTCGACCAGCTCCTTGAACACCTTCTTGGCGACGGTGCTGCTGATCTTCTCCTGCGCAGCCAGCTGAACGACCTTGCCGACCTGTTCGCC
>CAYYHT010000329.1:2200-8361 GCA_964471355.1 uncultured Enterobacteriaceae bacterium | reverse complement strand
GCCACGGCGCGTGGATAGCAGCGAAGTAAGAGAGCAGGAGCGAGCCGTCCGAACTGAGCTTGAACTCGCCCTGTCCGGTGGTGCTGCCGCCGCCGCCGCCGCGCCGCAGGAACGCCCGGCCATCGCGCACCACGGCGGGGTCGGCGGTGATGAACGGCTCCGCCCCGGCACGCCGAAGTCCTGCGAGCACACTCGCGGTGTTTGCCGCTCCCGTGCTGACCACAGCGCACTGCATCACAGCACCCCCTTTTCGCTGGGAATGCTCGTCGACCCATCGAGGGCAATCGCCTGGCGCAGAGCGAGCCCCATCGCCTTGAACGCCGCCTCGGACCGGTGGTGGTCGTTGTCTCCCTTCAACACATCGACGTGCACCGACGAGCGCATGGCGATGGCCAGACTCTGGAAGAAGTGCGTGATGTTCTCGGTCGCAAGCTGGCCGATGTTCTCGCGACGCAGACCCAGATCGATGTGCGGGCTCGGACGTCCGGACAGGTCCACGACCGCTCGGGCCAAGGCTTCATCCAAGGGTGCATAGGCCGAACCGAAGCGCGCGATGCCGCGTCGTTCACCCAGCGCGTCGTCGATGGCCGAACCAATGGCGAGGGCGGTGTCTTCGGCGGTGTGATGGTCGTCGACGTACAGGTCGCCCACCACATCTAGCTCGATGTCGATGCGCGAGAACCGCGCCAGCGTGCTGATCATGTGGTCCAGAAAGCCGATGCCGCTGTTCACAGTCGCGGTGCCATTGCCATCGAGGGACAGGGTCAGGGCGATGCGGGTCTCGCGGGTCTGCTTTGAGACGGTGCGAATGCGCGGGTCCCCCATCACTCACCTCCCAAGTCGAGCAACGACTCCAGCTGTTCGAGGGAGTCGAGCACTCGGGCCGCCCCCGCTTGGACCTGGCCTTGCACGGGTCCAAAGCCCAAGGGCAGCACCCCGGCAGCGCGGGCCGCACGAGCATCGTCTGGGGTGTCGCCGACCATCCAGGCGCGGGACAGGCCGAGCCGCTGCAGGGCCAAGCGAACCGGTGCGGGGTCCGGCTTGGCCGGGGCGTCCTCCATGGTCACCGTCGCCGAGAACAAGTCATCGAGCCCCACCAGGTCCAAGAAGCGCTCCAGGTCCCGGCGCGGCCGTCCCGTCACGGCGGCGAGCGGCATGCGGGCGGCGAGTCGTCGCAGCAGCATGGCACTCGGAATGAGGGTCTCGCGCCGCCACAGCTGTTCGTTGTACAGCCGCTCAAAGCACTCTGTGACGTCCTCGAGGCGGGCATCTGTGCCGATCAACCTCCACGTCAGCACCCAGTCGTTGTTGGCGTCGCCGTTCGCTTTGGCGGCGGCCACATCAGCGGCACTGACAACCACGCCGAAGGCCGCTGCGGTCTGCACAATCGCCTGGTCATAGCTGCCCGTGACATCAGCGAGCACCCCATCGATGTCGAGCAAGAGCGCTTGCGGCTGAGTGACGGTGCGCAGGCCGGCACACAGGCGGTCAAAGCTGGCGGAGTCTCCAGGGCAGCCGATGCGCACCCGACGTTCCAGGCCCGCCTTGCCCGGAAATGCCCGGATGGCGATGCCCAGCCCCGCCATGCCGTCGCGCAGCCACACCGGGTCCGCACACTCCGCGAACACGAAGTTGGCCTGGGAGGGACTCGGTCGCAGGCCCAGCTGCCCCATCAGCACTTCCAGACGGGCACGCTCGGCCCGCACACAGCGCACGAAGGCAGCCATGTCCTCCTCTCCACTCTGAACCCGAACCAGCGCTGCAGCAGCCGACACGCCGGACACCGCATACGGCGGCCCGACGGCCCTCAACCAACCGATCACCTCGCTTGGCCCCGCCGCATAGCCGACGCGCAGTCCCGCCAAGCCCCACGCCTTGGAAAGCGTGCGAATGACCAGGGCTTGGGGCAGAGCGAGGGCGGCTTCGGTCAGGTCCTCATCGGCAAACTCGGCATAGGCCAGGTCGACCAGCAGCAGGGCTTGGGGCGCGGCTTCGGCCAGCGCACGCAGATCGTCCGCCGTCGCCACTCCACCGGTGGGGTTGTTCGGGCTCGTGACCACGATCATCGCGGTGTTGGAGGAGAGCGAATCGAGCACCAGCTGCGTGGGGTATGCCGGCTGGTCCCAGGGCACTGTGACCACCGATGCCCCTGTCTGGCGGGCGTAGCGCAGCACCATCTCAAAGCCAGGTACCGGGACAACGAGCTCGCGGCCCGCACACAGCACGGCTCGGCAGGCGCGGTCAATCGCGTCGTCCGCTCCGGCTGTCGCCACGACTTGGTCGGCATCGACGCCCAAGCGCTGAGCAAGCAGGCGCTCGAGGGGGCCGATGTCGGGGTAGCGCCGCAGCACATCGGCTCCCAGAACCGATTGCAATAGGTCTGCGGGAGGATTCGCTCCCTCGTTGCTGTCCAGGCGCAGGTCCACGGGAGCTTGGGCTCGGGGCACCGAATAGACGCCGGCGCTCAGGTCTGCAGTGGGGGTGGGTCGTTGCATGGTCAGCTCCCTAGGGCACGATCTGCGCGAGGCGGGTGACCACGATGTCGGTGCCTCCAGCAGCTCGTACCCGTGGAATGAGGATGGGAAGGAGGGAGCGAGGAGCGGCGACCTTGACCGCAAATCCGGCGTCTCCAGCGAGCTTGGACACCGTCGGCTCGCGCATGCATGGCAGCACTCCGATGACCGCAGCCATGGAGTCGGCGCTGACGTTGACCTCGACCATGACCCGTCGCCGAGCCTCCAGAACGGACCGCAGCAGCAGCACCAAGTCCTCGATGGCGTCCCGACGAACGGGGTCATCGAGTACCGCGGGATTGGCGTACAGGCGGGTTGAGGAGCACATCAGCTCGTCGATGATGCTCAGCCGGTTGGCATCCAAGGTGGCGCCGGTGGCAGTATTGTCGACGATGCAGTCGGCGTCCTCTGGGGGAAAGACCTCGGTTGCGCCGTAGCTGCGAACGAACCGGCCCTCAAAGGGCTGCTCGGCCATCCAGCGGCGGGTCAGCTGCTCGTATTCCGAGGCGATGACGATGGGACGACCGGGCCAGCCGCGCTCGACCAAGTTCTGCGGAGCGGCCGCAACCAAGCGGACCGGGTCGAGCTCGGTGTCCAACAACTCGACCACGTTGGCGTTCAGCTCGGCGACCCAGTCGGCGCCGGCAAAGCCGAGATCGCGCGAGCCCGCATCGAGCATCTCGATGGTGTTCTGGGGCTTGAGCAGCTTGGCCGTCACCCCTTCGAGAGAGACCGTCGGTCGGTAGCCCCGCGCACCGACGCGCACGTCGATGCCGGCGTCGCGCAGCAGGGCGAAGATTCCGTCCTTCATGCGGCCCTTGGGCAGAGCGAGCTTCAGCAGCGGTCGAGCGACACGCGGCGCGGGAATGAGGGTGGCGGGCTGGGACATTTGAGGCTCCTAAAAGAGCCGACCCCGAGACCTGATGACGTAAGCAAGCAACGCAAACGCCGGCCATCGGGGCCGGCGTGTGGTTCGAAAAACTAGTTCGCTACAACACTACCGGCCCTCACCGTGATGGTGATGATGGTGGCCGGTGATGGGTGCGTTGCTGAACATTGCCCACGAACGCTACACGTCGATTCGCCCACAGTCAAATCGAGCGCAAATAGGAATGGGAGGATCCTGACCCCCTGCTTGCCGACCCCCTGCTTGCCTTTCGAAACCAGGGGGTTACCGTAACCCAGGAGTTACGATTGAACGCCCTCGACGCCATTGGCAATCCCGTGCGCCGCGAGCTGCTCGAGCAGCTGCAGGCAAGCCCACGCTCAGTATCTGAGCTGCACTCGACCTTGGCCAAGCCCATCAGCCGACCCGCAGTCAGCAAGCACCTGCGGCTGCTGTCGGACGCTGGCTTGGTCACTCACGAATCGGTGGGCACACGCAATCTCTACCGGCTGCGCCCCGAGGGCTTCGAGCCGGTGCGCGCCTATCTCGAGCGCTTCTGGGACGACGCCATCGCCCGCTACAAGATGGTCGCCGAGAACTTGGAGGCAGAGTGATTGAGCGAAGCTTTACGGTGGCCGTTTCGGTCGACCGCGCGTTTGCCGCCTGGACCAAGCACATCGACATGTGGTGGCCACCCAACCACCGTCCAAATGGCACAAGCGGCGTGATTGTGCTCGAACCCCAGATCGGCGGGCGCTTCACCGACCGGGGCGCCGACGGCCGAGTCGTCGAGCTCGGCGTCGTCACCTCGTGGGAGCCCCCTCACCGGCTTGCCTACCGCTTCTTTATGGGAAGCGGCGCCGAGCACCCGTCCGATGTGCTCATCGCCTTTGCCCAGGATGGAGACGGCACCCGGGTCGACATCCGCCACGAGCAAGGGGCCGTCTCGGACGAGCGATGGGGAGCCACCAACGGCGGCTACATCGTCGCCTGGGACCACCTCATCGACGTCTTTCCTTCATTCGCGGAGCAATCAGCATGAGCCAGCCAGTCGCCATCATCACCTTCATGGAACACTCAGCGCCGACCGATCGCGGTCGCATGAGCCATGCCCTCAACCTCGCATCCGAGCTTCAAGCCGCTGGTCGCGAGTTCAAGCTCATCTTTGCCGGCAAGAGCGTCGAGTGGCTGCCCGAGCTGTTCGGCGAGCGTGCCGACCAGCATCCATTTGTGCGGAACTACGGCGACCATTTCGACCGGGTCCGCAGCCATGTCGAGGCCTGCAACTTCTGCTGCGTGCGCTTTGGTGTGCGCGACCAGGTCGAAGCGGCGGACATCCCAATCAAGGGCGAGGGCAAGGGACATATGCACGTGTCTGAGTACGTGCTTGCCGGCTGGCAAGTCATCACCTTCTAGCCGCAGAGCATCATGAGCAAGATGGGAGCGACCATGCTCTCCCACAGCGCGCCGAGGGCGATCAGGCCCAGAGCCGCGACCATCATGCGCACCACACTGCTCTCGATCGAGCGCAGTACCTCTGAACCAAAGCCATGCTTGAGTGTGCCCGTGGCCAGAAACACGCCAGCCAGACCGGCAAGCGCGTAGGCCATGGCCTCGATGGCCAGGTGGGGCACGATGGACCCGACAACGCGCAGGTAGCCCTCGAACACCGACGGCCCGCCCGACTCGGCCCAGCGCCGCGCCAGCCACGCAAAGGTCGCACCCCAGACCGATGCGTTCCAGGTGATGGCGAGCATCACACCGCCGTGGCGAAAGGGCAGGGCCACGATGAAGAAGAACAGCAGCACGTAGCCGTTGTGCACAAAGATATCGGACGTGCTTCCAAAGGACAGCGAGCCCACTGTGGAGCCGGCGTAGTCGCTGATTTGGTGGGCGAACATGCCTTCGATCAGGTCCATGGGCAGGCTCAGGGCCAGTGCAGAGAATCCAATCGTGCAGCCCAGGAACAGCGAGAAGAACAGCGTCGACAGCCGCACGTTCGCGTCAGCCGGGTCGACGTTGCGCTTGAAGATGGCGTCACGGTTCCAGTCCAGCAGCTTTTCACCGGCATCTTGCGCGGTCAGGGCCGCAAAGAACACCGCCACCAGACTGGCTTCACCGGGAAACAGCCACCACGCAAAGAACAGGCCTGAGGCTGCGGCCAGGGCTCCCTCGACCAGCAGCAGCAATGGCAGCCAGGGACCGTCTCCTTCAAGCCAGCGAACGATGAACACGCGGCAGTCTCGCACTGGATTCGACCCAAATTCGATCCCAAACGGCTCAACACGGTGGCATGGTGCATTACACCAGACTGTGAGGGGTTTGCATGTCCGACTCAGCAGCTAGTTCGCGATGGCGCATTGTTGGCGGAGTGGTTCTTCTTGCCGCTCTGTTGAGTGTGGGTCGACTGACGACCAGTGGTTTCCCGACGGGACGCGCCGCAGGCAGCCCCCCGGCCGGCTGTGACGGCGGTGGCGACTACCAGGTCATGCTCGACGACGAAGTCGAGCTGGTCGAGACCACCAACACGCTGCCCGACGAAGATCCGATCATCGCCAATCGGTTCATCGTCCGCATCGCCAAGAGCGACTCCCCCGAGTACCGCCGCGTGCCGACGGGCCGCATCGTCAGCGGCAACCTGCAGCTCGACGGAGCCCTCGACAGCTACACCTTTGTGCGACCGATCGTGCGCGCTGCCACCGACGAAGAAGTGGACCGCAACGACGAAGATGCCTCGGAACTCGAGGGCGCCATGGTGCTCG
>CAYYHT010000329.1:0-2190 GCA_964471355.1 uncultured Enterobacteriaceae bacterium | reverse complement strand
CTCGAGACCGAAGACGACATGGACGCGGTCATCGCCACTCTGCGCAGCTTCAACGAAGTGCAATACGTCGAGCCCGTTCAGCGCATATACGCGCTCGGCACGCCCACCGACCCGTACTACACCTACCAGTGGCACCTGGACATGCTCGACATCGGCTCGGCGCACGACGTCACCGATGGCACCGGCGCCACGGTTGCCGTTCTGGACACCGGAATGAGCGTCGGAAGTGACGGCTTCAACGACTTCGGCAACGGCTACAACTGCCTGGACAACAACAGCAACATCACCGACGTCAACGGCCACGGCAGCCACGTTGCTGGGACCATCGCCCAAGCCACCAGCAACGGCGAGGGTGTGGCCGGCATGGCGCCGGGCGCCAAGATCATGGCCTTCAAGGTGCTGGGCGACGACGGGAGCGGCGACACCGCCGCCCTGGCCGAGTGCATCATCAAGGCCGTGTGGTGGGGCGCTGACGTCATCAACATGAGCCTTGGAGGCGCATCGGGCTCCACCGCTGTCGAGGACGCCCTAGCCCTGGCCGAGCGCCGAGGCGTCACCGTCGTGGCCGCCACTGGCAACGACGGCCACACCGACGGCGTGTACTACCCCGCGGCCTACGACACCGTCATCGCAGTCGGTGCTGTCGGCGCAGACGCCGTGATTGCCGGCTACAGCAACCAGGGACCCGAGATCGACGTGGTCGGCCCCGGTGGCGACATGAGCGAAGATCTCGACAACGACGGCTATGCCGACGGCGTGCTTCAGCAGACCATCGGGTCCGACGGCACCCACAAATACAGCTTCTACCAGGGCACCTCGATGGCAAGCCCCCACGTCGCCGGTGCCGCCGCACTGCTGTACGCATCTGGAATCACCGAGCCCGCCGACATCCGCGCCGCCCTGACCACCACGTCCGAAGACCTCGGTGCGACCGGCTTCGACAACGTCTACGGCCACGGCCTGATCGATGTGAACGCGGCTCTGGAGTACACCGGCACCGTACCGACCGCTGACCCGACCATCACCTCGACGCTCGTCACGCAGAAGTCGGCGTCTTGGGTCGTCGTCGAGGTGCAAGCCGACATGGCCGTCACCGCGGTCTTGCATGAACAGTTCAACGGCACCGACCGGCCCAAGGCCTGGCAGGCCACCGTGCATCGCTGGTGGGTCAACGTGCCAGATGGCGGCGGAAACGTGCGCCTGACGCTGACCAATGACGCTGGTGCCGAGGTCAAGAAGTGGCTGGCGGTCTCAGTCGAGTAGCTCCGGCGCGCTGAGCCACCGTGCGAGCCACGCTTGGTCCGCTCCTGTTCCGACTCGCTGCACATCGCGTCCAGAGCGGTGGGCAGTTCGAAGCTCGGCGCCGGACTCTGTCTCGACGGTGAAAGCAAGCCAGCGACCATCCGGGCTCCACGCGGGCTGTCCCACGGGGGCGTCGAGCTCGACAAGTCCTGTCCGCTCGCCGTCACTCACGCGAATGACCTCGAGACGGGCCGCTCCGCCCTCCTCGCTGGCCACGACGGCGATGCTGCGGCCGTCAGGACTCCACGCATAGGCACGGTGGGTCGCGGCGTCAGCCGACACCAGCTGTCCCGCCTGAGCCAGGTCCGCAGAAGCGGACAGCCACACGCGAGACCGCCCACTTCGCTGGCTCAGCCAGGCCACGTGAGTGCCCCCGGGCGCTGTCGATGCGGTTCCATCGTCCCCGACGCTCTCGGTCAGCCGGACCGGCACACCATCCACCAAGCGGTACACCTCGGCATCGCCCGAGCGACTGCTGGCGAACAGCACCGAGCCCCGCGCATCGATGGTCGGCTCGAAGTCTCCGCGAGGGTCGGCATCGACACGTTGGGCCAGCCCATCGCGCGGTCCTCGGTACAGGCTGGTGGCTCCGATGTCGCCCGCCACGAACACCAGCTCGCTGCCATCGGCGCTCCAGCTGGGGGACCGCACAGCAGGCATCCATGTGGACAGCTCGGTCACCCCTTGGTCAGACCACAGAATCAGCTGCTCCCTGTGGCCGCCGAGCTCTTGCACGCGAATGGCGAGCACGCCCAGGCCGCGGGGGTCCGCTGGACCTGGATAGGCCCCAGCCAGCTCTGCCGGACAGTCCGTCTGGCCGGTCTGTAGATCGTGCACGCAGGTGCGCTTGCGGTCCCCAGACTCGGACACATAGGCCAAGCGTCCACC
>CAYYHT010000328.1:0-8371 GCA_964471355.1 uncultured Enterobacteriaceae bacterium | reverse complement strand
CTCGTCGATCAGGTCGCGTGTGTCCCTGGCCAACACTTCGTCTTCTTCGATGGTGCCGTAGGCCTCCCAGATGCGCACGACCAGGCCCAGACCCACAGCCAAGGTGGCCACGCCGACGACGATGGCCGTCAGCATGAGCACGTGGGGGACCGGATTGCTGAACACCGGCATGGCGGCATGTCCGGCTGCTTCAACAGCATGCCCGGCGGCCTCGCTGCCGTGGGGAGCTTCTCCTCCTCCATGTCCGCGCAGCAGCTCGTTGGGCACGATGGGTGCGGTTCCACCCTCGACGATGCCCATGGACACGTACAGCATGACCACGCTGGACTGAAACACCGACAGCCCAATGAGCTTCTTGACCAGATTGCCCTTGGCGATGACCGTGTACAGGCCAGTCATCATCAGGGCGGTGACGATCCAGTAGTTGTAGAGCCCCAAACTCACGGATTGGACTCCGCTGTCTTGGCGGCCGGTGGCTCGACGCGCTTGCGACCGGCGAAGGCGTAGAACACGGTCATCATCACGGCGGTCACGGTGGTGCCGACACCGACCTCGACGAGGTTGATGCCGAGGTGCTGAGCGTGATGCATATGCTCGAAGTGGTGTGCTTGCTCCGCGGTTGGATGCGCGTGCCACGCCACGCCGTGGAAGGCGCCATATTCCAGGAAGTTGCCACCGTAGAAGAGCGTTGCAATGCCCGTTCCCGCGTAGATCAGCACCCCCAAGGCGCACAGGGTCTCGACGACCCGTGCCGGGGTGACGCGCTCGGCGTTCTTGAGGCCGAAGACCAGGGCATAGAGGATGAATCCACTGCCCAGGATGACGCCGGCTTGGAAGCCTCCGCCCGGGCCATAGTCACCGTGGAACTGCACATAAAAGGCGAACAGCAGGATCAGCGGAATGAGCGCCTTGCTGACGACCCGCAAGATGAAGTGGTTCTTCATGCGTCACCACTCAAGGAGGGGCGAGCTTCGTCTCGCCCATCACTCAAGGAGGGGCGAGCTTCGTCTCGCCCATCGACCGGCTCGGGTCGATCGCTCCGAAGCAGCAGCAAGACCCCAACTGCAGCAGCCAGCACCACGGTGGTCTCGCCCATGGTGTCATAGCCACGAAAGCTCGCGAGCACCGTGGTGACGAAGTTCTGCACGCCCATCTGTTCATAGGAGGGCATCAGGAATTCGGGCGCCATGTGGTGGTGGATGGGCCCATTGGGGTCGCCGATGGTGGGCATGTCGAGGGTGGCGTAGACCAGTACCAGGCCCGTCATGAAGCAGACCATGGCCGCGAGCAGAGGCTGGCCCTCGCTCTCTTTTTCCTCGGTCTTGGTCAGCGCCAGTGCGGCCACCATCAGCACCGTCGAGATTCCGGCTCCGACAGCCGCCTCGGTGAAGGCAACATCGACGGCATCCATGACCACGTACAGGCCTGCGGACAGCAGACTGAAGATGCCCGAGAGCATGACCGCGGCGAACAGGTTCTTCTCGCGGATCATGCCGATCGCCATGACGATTAGAAACGCGAACAGCGCTGCATCGAGGACGAGGTCGAGACTCACTCGGGGCCCCCATGGGTGCGGTCTTCCACGAGTTCGGGCTGCAATCCGCTCTCGAAAGCGGCCTTGCAAAGGGCATGTCCGGCGGTCGGTCCGGTGACGAACATGAATGCGGCAATCATGAGCAGCTTGACCGTCACCAGGGTCATGCCACCAAAGAGCATCAGCCCGCCCAACACCATAAATGCGCCCATGGTATCGGTGATCGATGCGGCATGGGCGCGGGTATAGAAGTCCGGCATGCGGTGCAGGCCGATGCCTCCAATGATGCAGAAGAATGAGCCGATGGCCATGA
This sequence comes from uncultured Enterobacteriaceae bacterium, assembly GCA_964471355.1. Lineage (GTDB taxonomy): Bacteria > Myxococcota_A > UBA796 > UBA796 > CAYYHT01. The sequence goes on along the minus strand of CAYYHT010000328.1, from coordinate 6,524 downwards.
ACACGGCGCCCGTGATCTCGAAGGGGCTCATGTGGCCACCTCGTCTTCGTCGGCAGCGCCGAGGTCTTGCACGATGAAGTACTTGAGGACCGCGATGGTGCCGATGAAGTTCATGAGCGCATAGACGAGGGCTAGGTCCAGGAAGTCTGGACGTCCAGCCGGCTCGGTGGCGGTCGGAATGAAGCCCAACACGGCAATGAGCAGCACCGTCTTGGTGCCGAACATGTTCACGGCCAAGATGCGGTCGAAGACGCTGGGGCCCTGCAAGCTGCGGGCGAGCGCTAGCGCCATTGTCACTAGGATGGCGACCACGGGAATCGCAAAGATGCTCATGGGGTGCCGCCGAGCCCCTCGAGCCACGTCACTCGGGCGTCCATGCCGCCTTCCTCGAGGTCGTCGGCTCCGCCTCTGTGGACCGCGTGAACCAAGATGTGCCCGTCGCGGATGCGCAGGCTGATGGTGCCCGGTGTCAAGGTGATCGAGTTGGCGTAGATGACGTGTCCCAGCTCGGTCTGCTGCGTCGCTTTGACGCGGACGAGCGTTGGACTGATGTCCAAGCTGATGACGCGGCGCGTGACGTCGATGTTGGCCTTGACGATCTCGAGCAGCAGCCACGGCAAATAGACCAGTGGGCGCCAGGACAGTTGGTATGGATGCCCCTCTTTGTCGACCACGCCCATGCGCCAGCTGATTGCGAGCGTCGCGCCGATGGACATGGCGCCCAGACTCAGCAGCAACTGGTCTGTCCAATGCCCCGACCACAGCAACCACATGGCAGCCAAAACCACCACGGTCATCAGGGCATCAACAGGGGACCGGTTCTGCATGAGCAGCGGAGTATACGCAATCGGGGTATGGTGTTGGTGGGCGAACGAAAGAGACAACAATGCGTCGACTGATCGCTGCGGCAATGCTCGCAGTACCCGCCCCTGCTATCGCTTGCGGCGGAATTTTCTGTAGCCCCGCCCCTCAAGCTCCCGGTCCCCCTGTCGTGCAGGCGGCCGAGCGAATTGTGTTCTCCGTCGATGGGGCCGAGATCGAAGCCCATGTCCAGATCTTCTACGAGGGCGATCCAATCGACTTCGCTTGGGTCGTTCCCGTGCCCAGCGAACCAGAACTGCTGCTGGGAAGCGATGCCCTGTTTGACGTGCTGGCTGCTCAGACCCGGCCCGAGTTCATCGTCACCTTCGAAGAGACCGGCGACTGTGTGGGCTCCAGCGGCTGCAATGGCGGCGTCGGGGGACGTCGGACGTCCTTCGCACCGAACGATATGGCCTTCGATTCGGACTTCGCCGACACCGGGTACTGGAATGAAGACGTCGACGATGGAGTCGACATCATTCAGCAGTCCCAGGTCGGTCCATTCGAGACGGTGACCCTCAAAGCCGACACCGCCGAGGACCTGTTGACCTGGCTGCAGGACAACGACTACCAGCTGCCCGATGATCTCGATCCGGTGCTGGCACCCTATGTGGCGGGCAACAGCTACTTCGTGGCGTTGAGGCTGCAGAATGACGCCGGCACGGGAGCCATCGAGCCCCTCGTCATGCGCTACCAGGGCGAGAAGGGCATGATTCCCATCACGCTCACCAGCATCGCCGCTGCCGAGGATATGGCGCTCGAGGTCTACATCTTCGGCGACCACCGCGCGGTGCCCGAGAACTACCTGCATGTCGAGGTCAACCCCGCCGCCATCGACTGGCTGAGCGCCGGTGCGAACTACTTCGACGTGGTCACACGGGCTGTCGACGCTGCAGGCGGAAAGGCCTGGGTGACCGACTTTGCGGGCTCGCCTGCCTATCTCGAGGGTCAGGTTCGCTTGGCTGCGGGGTCGATCAATGCGATGAGCGATGAGGAGAATGACGCGGTGCTGCGCGCCGAAGATCTGCTGGAGATGCCCATGCTCACGCGCATGAGTACCTCGATGTCGCCGATCGACATGGACATGGACCCACTGTTCGTCCTGAACTCCGACATGCCCAATGTGTCGCGCACCCAGCTTGCGACGGTGACTTGGGACTGCCGTGGTCCGCGAACCTACAGCGATGCCTACCGCGAGATCGCTCTGCCCGATGGCTCGGTTCAGCTGATGCCCAGTACTTCGGACGCATCTGACAGCGCCGGCTACTTGGCGGCCTACGATGTGCCTGCGCTGCGCATCGAACGCACCGGTCGCACAGGCGAACCCGAGCTGCAGGCCGACAATGCCGCCGCCGCCCAGACCGAGCTCAAGCGCCACAACTCCGATGTGCGGGCCATCGTTCGCACACGCCCTGGACCCGGGGTGGGCTGCTCCATCTCGTCTACTCCCGCCCGCTTTGCCGCCGCCTGGCTGGTGTTGGCCCTCGCATTCATGCGGCGCCGCCACCTGGCCACAGGAGACGCCTCATGATTCGCACCACACTCGCCATGCTCCTGATGTCAGCGCCCTCTACGGCATTTGCCTGCGGCGGCTTGTTCTGCAATTCGGTGCCCGGCACCCCTGGTCCGCCAGTCGTTCAGAACGCCGAGCGCATCGCCTTTGGCGTCGACGGCAGCACCATCGAAGCCCACGTTCAGATCTTCTATGAAGGCGATCCCATCGACTTTGCCTGGGTCGTACCTGTTCCGAGTGAGCCCGAGCTGCTGCTTGGCTCTGACGCGTTGTTCGACGTGCTGGCCGACCAGACGCGTCCGCAGTTCATCGTCGAGTTCGCCGAAGAGGGGCGATGCACCCCCCGCCAACCCGTGCGTTTGGGCTGTGCCGCTGACTTCGCCCTTTCTGCGGACACGGATCGCGGTGGCATCGTCGACACCGGCAACGGCGTCGACATCATCGACGAGTCCCAGGTGGGACCCTTCGAGACGGTGACCCTCAAAGCCGACAGCGCCACTCAGCTGCTCGATTGGCTTCAGGACAACAACTACGAGCTTCCAGATGACCTAGACCCCATCTTGGCTCCCTATGTCGCCGGCAACAGCTACTTTGTGGCACTGCGCCTGCAAAACGACCGGGACACGGGCGACATCGAGCCCATCGTCATGCGCTACCAAGGCGAAAAGGGCATGATTCCGGTGCAGCTCACCGCCATTGCTGCCGCCGACGACATGCCGTTCGAGGTCTACGTCTTTGGCGGCTCCCGTGCGGTGCCCGAGAACTACCTGCACGTGGTTCCCAATCCCGCTGCCATCGACTGGCTGTCGGCGGGCAGCAACTACGGTGAAGTCGTGACCCGCGCAGTCGATGCGGCGGGCGGCAAGGCGTTCGTGACCGACTTTGCCGGCTCTCCGGCCTATATGCAGGGTGAGGTCGCTCGCGTGGCCTCGGTCATGGCTGTCGAAGCCGGCGAGACCCTCAGCACCGAACAGCTCGAGGCGGTCAACCGGGCCGAAGAACTCCTCGAGTACGGCATGTTGACTCGGTTGAGCACCTCGATGTCCGCCACGGACATGGACCTCGACCCACTGTTTGTGTTCAATCCCGATCTGCCCAATGTCTCGCGCACGCAGACCGCGACGGTGACCTGGGATTGCCGTGGCAAGCGCGTCTACGCCGATGCCTACCGCACCATCGAGCTGCCAGACGGCCAAGTCATGCTGATGCCCAGCAACAACGACCTGCCCGATCCCATCGAAGACCCGGACGACACGGGCTTCAACTTCGGCTTTCAGTACCAGGACAGCGCCGCCTACCTCGCCGCCTATGACGTGCCTGCCATGCGCATCGAGCGCACGGGCAACTCCGGTGAGCCATCCGTCGAGGCCGACAACACCGAAGCCGCCGCTGACGTGCTCAAGGCCCACAACGAAGACGTCGTACAGCTCATTCGCGCGGGCGTCGGACCCGGGCCAGGCTGTGCCATGTCGCCGCAGTCCGGCGGCCTAGCCGTGGGCTGGATGGTGATTCTGCTGGCTTCGATCCGACGCCGCCAGGGCTAGGGCTAGCCCTGAATTTCGGGCCAGAATCGCAAGGAGCACGACAGGGCGAACGGAGGCCATTGCCTCTGTCCGCCCCATTGTTCGCTCAATAAGGTGCAATGAAGCCGCGGTTGCGGCTTCATGGACCGAATCAGCCGACGTCCGGAATCTTGCCCGCGAGGGTGAAGGCAATCAGGAAGCTGAAGATGACCAGGGACTCGACGAACGCCAGGCCGGCGAACATCGGGGTGGTGATCTTGCCCGAAGCCTGCGGGTTGCGGGCGATGCCTTCGAGGGCACCCTTGGCTGCGAGGCCTTGTCCGATTCCGCCGCCGAGGGCTGCGAAGCCGATGGCGATGCCGGTGCCGATGCCGACGCCGCTCAGGTATTCGTTTCCGCCTTCGGCAAGAGCCTCGGGGGCAACGAGAAGGGCCAAGGCCATCACGGGCAGTACGGTTTTCCAGTTCTTCATGGTCTGGTCTCCAGGTCGTGCGGGTCGCACGTTCAAATCAGTGGTGTTCGTCATCGTCATGCGGGAGGGAACCCGCAATGTACGTGGCAGAAAGAAGAGAGAAGATGAACGCTTGGATGAGTGAGACGAACATCGCAAGACCCAGGAAAATGCTGGGAATGACGAGGTAGGTCAGGTCGCTCATGAGCGTGAACACCATGTGGTCGCCGAACATGTTGCCGGTGAGTCGCAGGGTGAGGGACACGGGTCGAATGACAAACGAGATGCACTCGACGCCGAGAAGGAAGATGCCTAGCAGCACGATGGGGCCGCTGGTCATGCCGCCCATCATGTGTTTGACCATGCCGATGGGGTCACCGAGGATGCCGATGCCCATGAACAGCACGAAGATGCTGACGGCCATGCCGACATTCGTGTTGATGTTGTCGGTCGGCGGCAGGAAGCCCGGAATGATGCCGATGATGTTGCAGGCGAAGATGAAGCAGAAGTAGCTGGCGATGAGCGGCAGCCACGTCTTGGCGTGCTTGGCGGGCATCATGTCGCCCATGAGGCCGAGCCACGCTTCGGTGATGAGCTCGAAGGCGTTGCGACTGGTCAGGTTGTCGTCGGCGAAGTGCTTGTCGATGCCGGTCTTTGCAGAGGCGGCATTGAGGCCCATGCGGGCGAAGACGGCGAGCAGCAGCACGATGCCGCAGGCGAGCCAGCTGTGCAGGATGACGCCGCTGGTGTTGGCGGGAAGGTCGGCACCGACCATGCCCTCGATGGCTTTGACCAAGCCGTCGTTTCCGATCAATTCGGGAAACAGGCCGTGAAACCAGCTGAATCCGGAGGCGAAAATCATCATGCCTGGTCACCTGCGACAGGATTTTGGAAATCGGAGGGGTCTTCGGAATCGAAGAGCAGGTCGCGGACGGGGACCATGCTCATGCCGAGCACGGTGCTTGCGACGCCCATGGCGACAGCCTCGCCCGGGAAAAACTGCAGAAGAACGAAGACAACACCCAGGATGATGACGAGCTTGCCGCCGAGCAGCAGGCCGACACCGGCGGAGCTCTTGCCTGCGGCCATGGCCGAGACGATGCGCGAAACCAGCCAGTACATCAGTGCCAAGTTGGCGATGGCGGCGAGTCCACTGACCCCCACACCGAACGCGAAGCCCGCGCCCTGGGTGGCGAAAGCGAACGCGACGAGTGCAGCGAGGGCCGCTGCACTATCGAACCACATGGCCTGGAAGTTACTCATCAGACGGTGTTCTATGTGTTCACAGGCCCAATGCCCGCATGGTGCAACCCCCCGCTGCGCTGTGATTTGAAGCGCGGCCGAGGGCTATGGGCGAAAGCGAACAATCGTGACGCGAATGCTGCTCTGAAGACCCCCGAGTTCGTCGCGCATGATCCCGAGTGCCGCATCCTCGTTGAAACTGCCGGACCCGGCTCCGATGATCGGCATTGCCAGGCTCCCGTATCCGTGCTCTTCGGCCATTCTCACCGCGTTGCGGGCGGAATCTCGAATGGATGCCTCCGATGCCCTCCACAATGCGTCGATGCCGGTCACGTGGATGATGCCTCGAAATGGCAGCGTTCCGGCACCCGTATGCCGTGCTTCGCCCAATGGAATCGGTCCGAAGCGGGCGACTTCGCGGAACGGTTGGGTGCCGCCGCGCCGCTTGATGGCGCCGCTGACGCCCTGTGGCCAGAGCAGCCACCACGGGATGATGTTTCGGTTCCACGCATTGACGATGGCATCGACGTCCTGATCCAACAGGTCGCCATCGGTGATCACGACGTCCATGGGCCGCGGGCTACGGCGAAAGGTCGACGGTGCCGGCCTCGTCCACCCGGGTCACGAGCAGCTTCTGTTGCCACTCGCTGTCACTTGGATCGAGCTCGAGTGCACGCTCGTAGGCGCCGCGTGCCTCGGCCAAGTTGCCGGCGGCCAGCTGCGTATCGCCGAGGTCGCCGTACAACTCGTCGTTGGGCGGTACCTGTTCGATCAGCTTGTGCAGCAGCTGCAGCCGAGTCTGACCGGTGATCACCATGACCGCGTGCAGCGCGCTCGCGTTCACGGGATCGATGGTCAGCGCCCGCTCGTACAGGTCGAGGGCGGCCTCCTTGTCGCCGACCAACAACTTGGTGCGCCCCATGGCCGCCAGCAG
>CAYYHT010000327.1:0-8389 GCA_964471355.1 uncultured Enterobacteriaceae bacterium | reverse complement strand
AATGCCGTCGGCCACCGTAGGCGCTGGTCGAAAGTTCGTGCGTCCCCTCTCCAATATTTGCTGCATGGCGTTCACCCCACGAACCTGCGCCCCCACCACCCGGATCCCCGAGCCAGCTAATAGCACGCCGATCCCCGAAGCCAACCCACCACCGCCGACGGGAACCACCACCCCGACCACCGAACCGCCGACGGACCACTTGTAGCTGTAGCTGACCGAGTCTCGGTCTGCGTCAGAGCCGGTGCCGGTGCGGCAGGTCAGCTCGGTGCTGGTGCTGGGCCGCGAGGGCGACACCGTGGCACTCGACAGCTTGGGCGGGGTGTTGACGACCAGAGCCGCCCCGGTCTTGACCGATGAGCCGCTCGCCGACCCGTCGGTCGGAGTCGCCTCGCAGACAATCTTGCTGCCCTTTTTGGTGTAGCTGCCGGACAGGGTCTGGCCAGTGGAGCTGATCTTCGCGTCATCGACGTACCAAGCGTAGCGGAAAGAAACGCGGTCGCCGTCATCATCGGCGCCCTCGCCTGGCTCGCACTTGATGCTGTCGGTCGTCGTTGGCGACTTGGTTGCGAGCGCTGCAGACGACACCGATGGCGGCGTGTTTTGCACGGTGCGACTCGACGACGTCTTGGCGCGGCCCGGAGCCTCGTCATCTTTGGGGGTAGCGACGCAGGCGACGCTCTGCCCCTTCTTGAAGTTGCTGGAAGCCAAGGTCTTGCCGGTCTGTCCCTCGACCGTGCGACCGCTGACCAGCCACTTGTACTCAAAGCTGACCGAGTCCCCATCGCCATCTGTGGCCTCGCCGGGCTTGCAGCTCATGGAATCGGTGGTGGAGGGCTTTTGTGGGGTCAGGCTGACCGCGGCGAGCGACGGCACGCTGTTCTTGACCAGCACTTCCTTGCTGGTGGCGGCGTCCCCGTTGGTGGTTCCGTCGTTCGGCGTCACCTGGCAGGTGATCTTCATGTTCTTGCGGGTCTTGCTCGATGGCAGGACCTTGTCTGTGGCGCCGGCGATGGCCGAGCCCCCATTCTTCCAGACGTAGGACAGCGTCACCGCATCGCGGTCCGCATCGGCGCTGCTGCCGGCGGTACACGTCAGGTCCCTGTCGCCGGTGGGCGTGGACGGGCTGATGCTGGCACTCGACAATGTCGGAGGCGAGTTGTTGATGGTGGCAGCAGGCGACTTGCGCGGGTCACCCTTGGCACCGCTGGTGTCACGAGGAGTGGCCTCGCAAGCGACCTTGTTGCCCTTTTTGGTGTAGCTGCCACTCAAGGTCTGGCTGGTCGAGCTGATCTTGGTGTCGTCGACGTACCAGGCGTAGCTGAACGAGACGGTGTCGTCGTCATCATCGCTTGAGCTACCGGGCTCGCACTTGACGCCCTCGGTGGTCAGCGCGCTGGTCTTGTCGAGCTTGACCGCGGACAGCGTAGGAGGCGTGTTCGCGACTGTGCGACTGGACGATGTCTTGGCACGTCCTGGGGCTTCATCGTCTTTGGGAGTCGCCACACAGGCGACGCTCTGGCCCTTCTTGAAGTTGCTTGAGGACAGGGTCTTGCCCGTCTGTCCTTCGACCGTGCGGCCGCTGACCAGCCACTTGTACTCGAAGCTGACGGCATCGCCATCACCGTCGGTGGCGTCACCGGGCTTGCAGCTCATGGAGTCCGTTGTGGAGGGCTTTTCTGGGGTCAAGCTGACCGCAGCAAGCGTCGGGACACTGTTCTTGACCAGCACTTCCTTGCTGACCGCTGCCGCACCATTTGTGGTGCCGTCATTCGGGGTCACAGAACAGGTGATCTTCATGTTCTTGCGGGTCTTTTCGACAGGCAGAACCTTTTCGGTGGCGCCGGCGATGACCGACCCGCCGTTCTTCCACACGTACGACAGCGTCACCGCATCGCGGTCGGCGTCGGCGGAGCTGCCCGGCGTGCAGGTGAGCGCTTTGTCCCCAGCTGGTGCCGATGGGCTGATGGTGGCACTCGACAAGGTCGGAGCCGAGTTGTTCACCGTCGCTGCTGCAGACTTGCGTGGGTCACCCTTGGCGCCGCTGGTGTCGCGCGGAGTGGCCTCGCACGCGACCTTGTTGCCCTTCTTGGTGTAGCTGCCACTCAACGTCTGACTCGTGGAGCTGATCTTGGCGTCGTCGACGTACCAGGCGTAGCTAAAGGACACGGTGTCCTCGTCATCGTCGCTCGAGCTACCGGGCTCGCACTTGATGCCCTCGTTGGTCAGTGCACTGGACTTGTCGAGCTTGACGGCAGACAAAGTCGGAGGCGTATTCGAGACCGTCCGAGACGAGCTGCTCTTGGCCGAACCGGACACCTCGTCGTCTTTGGGCGAGACCGAACATTGCACGCTCTGTCCCTTCTTGAACGCACTGGAAGGCAGCGTCTTTGCGGTCTGGCCTTGGACAGTGCGCCCGCTGACCAGCCACTTGTAGACAAAGCCAACCGAGTCGCCGTCTTTGTCGGTGGCCTCGCCGGGCTTGCAGCTCATGCTGTCGGTGGTGGACGGCTTTTCTGGGGTGAGCTCGACACTGGCCAGGACGGGCTTTGTATTGACGGCCTTGGCCGCAGCAGAGCTCGTGGCCTCACCGTTGGTCGTTCCATCGCTGGGCGTGACGACGCAGATGATCTCTTGGTTCTTCTTGAACTTGTCGGCCGGCAGGGTCTTGTCGCTGGCGCCGCTGACGACGCTGCCGCCTACCTTCCACTGGTAGCTCAGCTCGATGGTGTCGCGGTCGGCATCGGTTGGCGTCCCGGGGCGGCAGCTGACAGGCTGATCGGTCCGAGGTGCGGTCGGGGAGACAGTGACCGTCTTGAGCACTGGCGCGCTGTTGCCGATCTTGATCGACGAGGACTTTGCCGGATCGCCGCTGGCACTCGACGAATCGCGCGGGGTGGCCTCGCAGTACACCGTCTGACCCGACTTGGTGAGGCTGCTGGACAGCGTCTGGCTCGTGCTGACGACCGCGTCGTTGGCGTACCACTTGTAGCGGTAGCTGAGGGTGTCGTCATCGGCGTCTTTGCCAGGACCGGGCTCGCACTTGAGCGCGTCACTGGTGAGCGCACTGGACTTGTCGATCTTGGCGCTGGCAAGCGTGGGTGCCGTGTTCGCGATGGTGCGTGAGGAGGAAGTCACCGCGCGGCCGGAGTCCGTTGAGTCGGTCGGCGTGGCCTTGCACTGGACGGTGTTGCCCTTCTTGAAGGCGCTAGCGGGCAGCGTCTTGCCCGTCTGTCCTTCGACCGCACGACCACTGACAAGCCAGCTGTAGGTGTAGCTGACGCTGTCGCCGTCCTTGTCTGTTCCCTCGCCGGGCTCGCAGGTGAGCTTGTCGGTGGTCTTTGGCTTCTCGGGGGACACAGCCGCGGTGCTGCCAACAGGCGCTGTGTTCTTGATGGTGACGGCCTCGGAGGACACCTTGGCGCCGTCCACACCGCCGTCGTTCGGCGTGACCTCGCAGACGACTTTGTCGCCCTTTTTGTGGTTGCCAGCCGGCAACGTCTTGGAGTCGACACCGGACACGATGCTGCCGCCAACGCGCCAAGCATAGGCGAGCTTGACCGAGTCGCCATCGTCGTCCTTGGCTCCGCTCGCAGTGCAGCTGATGTCGCGGTCGGTCGCAGGCTCAGATGGGGACACAGCCACAGAAGCCAGCTCGGGCTTTGTGTTCAGAATGATGACCTCGGGCGAGGTCTTGGGTTCGCCCTTGTCGGTCCCGTCGCTAGGGGTGACTTTGCAGGCGACCTTGTCGTCTTTCTTGAAGTAGCGGCCGATGAGCGCGTCACCAGTGGGACTCACCACTGTGCCATTCACAAGCCACCGATAGCCGAGTGTGACCTCGTCGCCGTCGGCGTCCGTTCCAGACGCTTTGCAAGCCAGGTCGACATTCGTCGTCCGGGCGCCGGCCTCGATCGCAACCGAGGTCACCGCAGGAGGCGTGTTCGCCTTGGGCTCATCGGGTGCTTCCTGTCCGAGCGCAGTCCCGCAAAACAAGAGTGCGGGCGCAAGCGCAAGCCCTTTCCACTGCATGCAATTGGCCCCTTTTCCCAGTCGTTCGCGTCGAACACGGTAACACATAGGCACCGGTGATCTGTCCGAGAATGTCGGTGTTCAGGGAGTGTTGTTGCGGTTGTACAGCATCGCGAGACCCCGAAGAGTCAGGTACGCGTCCACTTCTTCGATCACCTCGGATTCCTCGGCAAACAGTGTCGCCATGCCGCCTGTAGCCACAAAGCGCACGTTCTTGCCAAGCTCGACTGCACAACGTCGAGCCAATCCATCGACGAGTCCCACATAGCCGAACAGCAGTCCACTCTGCATGGCGTGCACCGTGTTGGTACCAATCGCATTGGGAGGCCGGTTCAGCTCGACCCGAGGCAGCTTGGCTGTGCGAGCGAACAGTGCCTCTTCGCTGATCTTGAACCCAGGTGCAATCGATCCGCCCACGTAGTCACCGCGGTCGTTGACACAGTCGAACGTCGTGGCTGTACCAAAGTCGACAACGATGATCGGGCCTCCCCATCGGGAGAAGGCCGCCACGGAATTGACGATGCGATCCGCCCCCACCTCTCGGGGATTGTCCGTCCGCACCTGCATGCCTGTCTTGAAGCCGCGCTTGCCGACGACCATCAGCTCGACGCTCAGATAGCGCCGACAAGCCTTTTCAAAGGTGTACAAGACCGACGGGACAACGGTGGAACAGATGGCCCCGACGACATCGTCTGGGGAGTACCCATTATGGCCAAATAGCTGCACCATGAGCGCACCCAGCTCGTCCGTGGTCCGCGAGATGGTGCTGATGCGAAAGGTCTGGCGAACGTGTCCGCCTTCCATCAGCCCAAGAACGGTGTTGGTGTTGCCGACATCGATGACGAGAAGCACGGCTTCCTCCGATTCCGCTGTCTGCTAATCCATTGACACGGATTCGACTGCAGGCAGCATATCAGGTGTTACCTGCCACCTGACACTAGGAGACCCCATGCGGTTCTGGAAAGTGGCTGCCGTCCTGCCGGCCTTGTTCGTACTGACCCAATGCCGATTCGTGACGGTGCTGATGCCGACCCGAATCGCCGGCGGAGACGTGTTCACCGCACAAGTACAGCTCGAGGCCGATCCGGGTGTGACCAACGCCAGCACCCCCGTCGCCTGTGTGACCGTGCCCGACGGCTGGAGCGTGCAGGGCGTGACTTGGACAGGCACCGTTGGCGGCGCCGCCATCACCGGGACCGGCAGCTTCGATTCCGCCGAGAGCGACTTTGTGGCGGCGGAGTTCCCTCGCCCGGACGGCACCTGGAGTTGCTGGGTTGGCGACCTCGGCGACTATGTCGGCGGCGACCGCGGCACGGCTCTCTTCGACATCCAATCGGCCAGCGGCGCGGGCAAACACAACCTGTGGTTTGCCGCGGGACGGCTCGAGTTCAACGCGGCCAATCAGTACTACCTGGCCATGCACACCGTCGCGGTCGATCAGCCAGCCGAAGCCCTCGACGTGTGGTCGCAGCCCACCACTCCACTCGCTGACAGCTCGTTCTACGATGTGGCCCATGGACCCGCCGGCTGGATTGCCGTGGGCAACAACGGCAAGAAGGCGACCAGCGACGACGGCAAGACCTGGACCGCAAGCGGGTTCGGCGGCAGTGTGGACTGGCACGGCATCGCCGCCAACGACGATCGCTACGTCATGGTCAGCACCGAGGCGATTCAGACCTCCCCCGACGGCATGGCATGGACTCAAATCACTCCAAGCGAGGCCAGCGCAAACGCCATCGCGTACGGCGGAGGTCGCTTTGTGGCCGCTGGCGACGGGGGAGCGCTGTACCGCTCTGCCGACGGCCTGACCTGGACCGCGACCACCGAAGCGAGCTGGGGCAAGCTCACGGACGTCGCCTATGACGATGTGACCGGCAACTGGATTGTCGTCGGCTACGGCGGCTTCACCAAGGACACGACCATTCTCACCTCGACCGATGGAATCACCTTCGTGCCCGGTGGAATCAACGGCGCCGAGCTTGACGAGGCCGGCGCTGGCGGCGGTGTCTTTGTCGTCTCCGGCGGCGATGCCACCGACTACTTCTGGTGGACCTCGACCGACGGCACCAACTGGTCCGAGCTGTCCCCTCACCCGGGCGAGGTGCTGTACGACGGCGTCGACGCAGACGGCACCTTCATCGGAGTCGGCCGCAAGGGCAGCATCTGGACAGCCGTCGGCGGAAACACCTTCACCCTGCGTGCCGCCCGGACCTCACAGATTCTGCGCGGCGTCAGCTACAACGCGGGCCGCATCGTCGCGGTCGGCGACGACGGCAACATCTACCACTCCACGACGACGCCTGCACCGGCGCTGCCCGACGACTGCGGACTGGACGACGCGGTGCAGCTACAGACCTATGAGCACAGCTTCGATTTCGACGAGGGCTTCGGCGAGCACAGCTGGGCGATCAGCAGCGGTTCACTGCCCACAGGCATCGAACTGGCGGACGGCATCCTGGCAGGTGACCCAGAACAGGCCGGAGCGTTCAGCTTCGATGTGACGCTGACCGATCAAAAGGGCGACAGCGACACCGCCAGCTGCACCCTGACCGTCACCGACGGCGAGGCCCCAGACACAGACACCGACGACACCGACGACACCGGGCCATTGGACACCGGCCCTCGGGACACCGACGACCCTGGCCCCGGCGAGTTTGACACCGGGTGCGGCTGCCACAGCGCACCGGCAGGCGGCATGCTGCTGCTTCCCCTGGTGTTGCTGGTCATCCGACGACGCCCGTAGCAAACTCGGGTCATGGCCATCCCCGTTGCCGTCTTCATGTGCCACGCCCCCATCGTGATTCCAGCGGTGGGCGGAGCGCGCAGTGCGGAGTGCGCAGACACCACCGCCGCGATGACAAAGGCTGCCTCGGCCCTGGTAGCAGAACCACTGGATGCATTGGTCGTCATCTCGCCCCACACGCCTCGTCGCAGGACGGGCTGGGGCGTCGTCACCGGTGATCGCCTGACGGGCGACATGTCCCGCTTTGGAGCTCCACAGGCGCGCATCGATCTGCCCATCGCCACTGGCGCCGTCTCTTCCACCAAGCGTGCCGCTGCCGACCAGGGCCTGTCGCTGACCGGCATCTCGTTGCCGTCGCTCGATCACGGCGCCTATGTGCCCATGCACTTTGTGTTCGAAGCGGGATGGCGCGGGCCGGTCTTGCTGCTGAACCTGCCTTGGGACGGTGGACACGCCGAGATGGGGCGTGCATTGCGCGCCGCGTCGACGGGGCAACGCTGGGGAATTTTGGCGTCGGGGGACATGAGCCACAAGCTGATTCACGGCGCACCTGCAGGCTTCGACCCACGAGCGGCTGAGTTCGATCGCGTGTTCAGCGATGCATTGCGACGCGGGGACTTGAGAGCCGCAAGCGATGTCGACGCAGAGCTCCGAGAGCTCGCAGCCGAAGACGCCGTCGACAGCCTCGCTGTGGCGGCGGCGGCCGTCGACTATGACAATGCTGGCCACCAGTTCTTCTCATACGAAGGCCCGTTCGGTGTCGGCTACTGTGAGGCGGTACTTCACCGCTCAGGAGGTGTGCAATGAGGGACCCGGCACCGCTGTTTCGCACGGTTCGCGAGGCCATCGCCGCTCATGTCGCTGGCGAGCGCTACCACCCGACGCCCTTCGCACCGCCCTGGTACCTCAGCCGCGGCGTCTTCGTCACCCTGCGCTCACCCGACGGCTCTCTGCGCGGATGCATCGGCCACCTCGAGCCCTATTGCCGCACACTGGCCGATGAAATTGCCACCGCCGCGGTCTCGGCCGCGAGGGAGGACCCGCGTTTTCCTCCAGTCAGCGCAGACGAGTTGCCCACCCTGGAACTTGAGCTGTCGCTGCTAGAGCCCAGCGAGCTCATCGAGGACCGCTCCACCCTCGACGCACACGTCTTTGGCGTCATCGTCAGCTCCGGCAAGCGCCGGGGCGTGCTGCTGCCCAATGTCGTCGATGGGGTCGACGAGCAAATCCAAATCGCCACGCGCAAGGCTGGCATTCGAGACGGCGACCCGGTCCAGATTCACCGCTTTGCGGTCACCAAGCTCACCGAAGAACGATGATCGGACGATGGTGGGAGCGCGAAGCCGACGGCCGTTTTCGCTGCGATCTGTGCCCGCGCCACTGCAAGGTGCAACCCGGCCAGCGGGCCTTTTGCTATGTGCGCCAAGGCACCGAAGAGGGCATCGCCCTGACGACCTATGGCCGAAGCAGCGGGTTCTGCATCGACCCCGTCGAAAAAAAGCCGCTGAACCACTTCCTGCCGGGCACATCGGTGCTCTCTTTCGGCACGGCCGGCTGCAACCTCGGCTGCCGATTCTGCCAGAACTGGGACATCAGCAAATCCCGGGAATTCGATCGACT
>CAYYHT010000326.1:3883-8435 GCA_964471355.1 uncultured Enterobacteriaceae bacterium | reverse complement strand
TTGCGTACCCGTCCCACAAGTGCAGAAGGGTCCGAATCGTCGCGCCGAATATCGAGGTGGAACTCGTCCCAGCGCCCGATGTGCTCGCTGAACGTGTGGGACTTCCACACCCCGACCACCGGATCAGTACATTCGGCCGGTGGGGGCAAGCGTGCGCGCTGTTCGGCAATCGTGCCAGTGCCTAGCCCCAGCAACAGGAGTGCGGCGAAGACACCGATTCTGAGATGTTCTACAGAGCGCGCCATGGTGCAGACTGCCTATACTCCCACAGATGACTGATCACATCCGTATTGGGGCAGCGTCGATGATGACACTGGCGATGCTGACGGCAGGGACGATCGCCGAGCAGAGAGCCAGGTTGCCGCCTCCCGCTGACTGCACCGATCCGGTCGCAGGGGTCTGGAAGTCGCACGACTACTTCATGCACGTCGACCACTGGTACCTCAATGAGCTGCATATCGAGCGCGTGGCCGGCAGCGACACCGAGCTGACAGGACGCATCGAAGTCGAGATGTGGCTCGGAAACAAAGACCGAGTTCAGCCCCCCGCCGATTGCTCCGAGTCCACGCTTCATTACCTGGTTGAACAGGACGCCAGAGGGGTCATCAAGGGCACCGAGATCCAGTTCGGCGGCCTGAACTATCGACTGAAACGAGAGATCTGCGGCAACTTCAACGGCTACAACGAGGACCACTTCGCTGGCACCATTGACCCAGAGCTGTCCGAGTTCCAGACGCTCAACAACGACGGCGGCATCGCAGTCAACTTCCCCAGCGTCTTTCGCCGGGTGAAGTGCACCGATTCACCAGCAGACGAGCCGGTGGAGCCACCACCCTTTCAGCCCCCGAAAGGGGTCGGATGCAGCCTGTGGTAGCCCGTCTGCGAGCCTGGGCACTGGCGATGTTGCTGCCGTTCGCGATGGGAACGGTCACAAGCGTCAGCAGCCAGCGCGATCGCCTTCCCCCGCCCGCCGATTGCTCCGACGATGAGGTTGTCGGGGTCTGGAAGTCCCACAACTTCAATCCGGCGTACACCCATTGGTCCCAGTTCACGCTGCATGTTCGCCGCACCGAAGGCCAACCCGATCGCCTGGAGGGCAGCATCTCGAACCACTCATGGGACGGCGGCCCCGACCAGAAAGAGGCGCCGGACTGTGACCGGACCAGCCGGCGCTACGTGGTCTCGATGGATGCGGTCGGTACCGTCAAGGATGGATTCATCGAATTCGGCGGGGTGGGTGAGTGGCGAATGGACCGAATGATCTGCGGCTTGCCAACCTTTGGATATAATCTCGACCAATTTACCGGGACGATCGATCAGGACATTCAGGAGTTTCAGTCCGTCAACAACGACGGCGGAATCTCCGTGAACGAACCGACGGTGTTCCGCAGAGTGAAGTGCTTCGTTGAAGAAATGGAGCCCACCGGACCGGTCGAACCGCCGCCGTTTCAGCCGCCAAAGGGTCTGGGCTGCAGTCTTTGGTGAACGAGTGCGTGTCACGGCCTCTCACTGCCTGTACGATGGCCAACTCTGGAGTGTCCATCCATGGCGCAGCAGGTTGTCCTGCAGCTACTTCGCGACAACGCGGTGGTTCACGCGGTTCCCATCACAAAGGAGCCGCTGCATGTCGGACGTGGTCCGGCCAATGGATTGGTCTTGTCGGACACGACGGTGTCGACACACCACGCGATGATCTGGGCCGAAGGCGGCAAACTCTGGGTACGCGACCTCGATAGCCGGAACGGCACTTTCCTCAACGGCAACCGAATCACCGCGGCATCGGCCTTTACCGAGGGCGACACGTTGCGACTGGGAAGTAGCCTAGAGCTGCGTCTGTCCGGTGTGCACGACGAGAGCTCCCTGTTTGGTCGCGGATGGCTGGTCGAGGACACGACCGACGGTGTGCGCTTTCCGATCATCGGCAGCCGCTTGCACATCGGGTCCGGCGACGACTGCCACATGTACTTGGCCGGAGAGGAACGGGCCGCGACCCTGCTCGTGCACGGAACCGGCGAGGTGTGGCTCGGCACCGACGAAGAGGAGCGCGAGCTGGTCGACGGTGGCGAGTTCGAGGTCGGCGGCCGCAAATACCGGCTGCTGTTGGCGACGTCGACGCTCGAAGTGCCGACGATGGAAGCCACAATCCCCAACGAGTACCCATACAAGCTATCGGCGACGCTCAATGGTGCGGTGGGTCCAGAGGCCACCTTGCTGCGCACCGACAAGGATCGGCGCTTCAAAGTCGACGCCGAAAATCGGGCCGTACTGCTGTATCTACTGGCACGCAAGGCCATCGAAGATCGAAGCGGCGGCATGGGCGATGACGACGCGGGCTGGTGCACAGACGACGAGATCAGCACCGGCATCTGGGGACGAAATGCGCCGGCGGCCAACTCGCTCCACGTGCTCGTCTACCGCATGCGCAAGCAGATCAAAAAGGCCGGCTTCGACCCGTGGTTCATCGAAAAGAAGCGGCGCGCCATCCGCGTCCGCCTCAAAGATGTCGAGATCTCCTGACCCGTCCTACTTCCGTCGAAAGACGAACGGGTAGTTGATGTCGCCGTCGAGCTCTGGCGAGAACCGCCACAGGGTGATGCGCTTGGCGATGCAGTTGGCGAAGTCTGGGTTGCCAGATGTGTTCTCGACCACCTCGACGCCCTTGGCTCGGCCATTGGCGAGGTACCACTCGACCTCGATTCGCCCGCCCAGGTTCTGGTCTGCACGCAGGTACTGCTCGTAGCAGCCCTTCACTTGGTAGAAGTTCGCATCGACGACCTTCTTGATCTCTGCAGCGCCGCCCGGCGAGAACTCGTCAATCTCGGGGTCGGTGGCCTCGGCCACAAAGTCCGGAATCGTGTCTGGCGCCTCAAAGTCCTCGTCGACACCACATCGACCGTCATCACAGATGCCGCCGTCGAGTCCCTCTGGGACCTCATCCTCGGTCCCAACCTTCCCCTTCGGACCGCGGGAGATGTCAACCTGAATCGGACCGTCGTTCTTGACCGCGGTGGGGAAGCCATCGTCCGTGCGCATGTAGCCAAAGTCAAAGCGGCCGCCTGGGCCATCTCCCTTGCTCGGAATCAACAACACAGACAGGCCCTGGCGCAGCTTGTCTCGCTTTCGCTGCCGGTCGAGGGCCTTTTCCTCGGCCGTCTTGGGCTTCCGGTCGACCTCTTTGACGGACTTCTTTTCGGTCTTCTCTACCTTCTTCTTCTCGACCTTCTGTTCAATCTTCTCTTCGATTTCGGGCTCGATTTCGACCTCGGGCTCTGGGGCCTCCGGCTGATGGAACAGCTGAACGAAGCGGTCGGGAAGCTCCTCGAGGGTCGGCGGCCGCGGTGCTGGCTGGTTCCAGACCCACACCACCAGAACGCTGGCCAGGGCGGCATTCACCGACAGAAATCCGAGGAAGACCGGGTCATCCTCTTCGAGCAATCGGGGCCGGAAATCCATCGCCCGCAGCGGCACCACGGCGTTTTGGGGTGGAGGCTCGACGAACTGAAACAGCAGTGTGACGCCGCCCATCGTGATCTTGCCTCGGTCCTGTTCGGTGAGCCTCAGCGCATGTCCACGGCTGCGTCGACTCCCCTCGTCCCGCAGTTGACGCAGCGCGACAACAGCGCCTCCGCTGCTGACCTTGCCCTTCATGTGGTCAGTAAAGTGGAGTTCGTAGCCGCCTGGAACGGGACAAAAGATCGCGAAGGTGCCCGCTGGCAGCCCCGTTTCGGGAAAGATGAATGTGGAGGTTGCCGCATCACCGATGGTGACGGGATCGCCGGCTCGGATGAGCCTCTCTTGAACGATCTTTCCACCGATAACGATGCCAATGCGGAGGATTCGCGACGCACGTGTGCCCATGATTCGGGGACTCCTTTGCGAGGATTTGGTCAGTCGGCGGGTTCGCTGGGGCGCGGGGTCGTTCCCAACCGGCTGGCTTCAAACGAACTGACAGCAACCGATCGGCGGGGTTCACAGAAAAAACCCCTGGAACCGGCCTTCATGGCCGTTGTCCGCATGCGTCCTTCTGCAGCCCGAGCTAGAGCTTCAGCTCTCCGAGTCGGCTCCGAGCCGCCGCTCGCGTCTGTTCGAAGCGGGCCCTCACATCACCGTGCCCAAAGATGGACGCACCCGACCTTGGACTGCGAAAGAACGGCTGGTCCTGCGGGTCGGGGTCCCGCTCACCGCTGCTTTCGACAATGTGCACGACTGCCGTGCGCCCCGGTCTCCAGCCCCTCCATGGCTGCAGTGCCGTCCTGTCCACCCACGCACCATCCGCGAAGGCCTCGCCTGCAATCGACACGGGGGCGAACATCCACGGGATGGCACAGGACGCCGCCACGGCCTGCGGAAGCGGACCGGAGCTCAACAGGCGGTGGCCACCATCCTCCGTCATGACGCCCACGGCCAGAGGCTTGGGCAGGTCTTCGAAGGTGGCCGGCAGCATGCGCGACAGCTCTTCGATCATGCTTGCGAGCGAGAACAACCCCTGCCAGGGACGCGCGTGCAGCTGAACGCGCTGTGGGCTGGGCTGCACGCCTACGGCTTCGGATGG
>CAYYHT010000326.1:0-3873 GCA_964471355.1 uncultured Enterobacteriaceae bacterium | reverse complement strand
CAAAGATCTCAGCGGAACGCATGCCGGAGCACCACAGCGCTCCTGCAAGGGCTCCGGAGGACGTGCCACAGACCGCGTCAATGTCCAGGCCTGACTGTTCCACCGCGCCCAGAAAGCCCGTCTGCCTGCCGAAAGCCAAGTAGCCGCCGGACAGCACGAGGTCGTAGCTCACCGGGTCAGTCGCGCCGTCGGCGCATGCCCACGAGCAGCAGTCCCACAAGCCAGAGCCCCCCCAACGGTCCACCGCTAGAGCAGCCACACAGAGTGTTGTACGCACCCTCTGGAGGAGTCGCAGGCTCGTCGAATCCGGTGTCCCGGTCCGTGTCGCTGTCGACGTCACTGTCGGTGTCGGTGTCGACGTCCGTGTCGCTATCGGTGTCGACGTCCGTGTCTGCGTCGCCACCCGACGGCAGGCTGGTGCCAAACGGCTTCCAGTCCACGGTCATCGTGTAGTTCGGCGAACCACCCTCCCAGCACGCTACCAAGATGTAGAGCTGGCCACCGGTGCTGTTGGCGTCCATTCCCTCGGGGCCGCTCATGCCGGCTTCGGTGCCGAAGGCGAACGGGTCTTGGCTCGACGTGTCCCAGACCAAGAAGTCGAGGTCGCCACTTCCTGTCCAGTCCAGATGGAAGCGCGCGTCGTCGGTGCATGGGAAGTCGATGACGAACCAGTCGATGTCGCCGGTGTAGCCCGAGCCGTTGTTGCCACAGGTGGAGAGATTGCCAGTGATGACGAAGTCGCCAGTGTTCAGCGGCTGCCAGTAGTTGACGTCCTGGTCGCCAGCCCAGTCGTTGGGCTCGGACTCGGACTCGGTGAGCTTGGGTCCATCACAGGCACCACCAGACGGGTCGGGGTCGGGGTCGGGCTCGGTGGGGATGCCGTCGCAGAAGCCTCCGTCACAGCCCACTCCGCACGGACAGTAGATGTCGGCAGTACAGGAGTTGCCACCGCTGGGATGAGAGCCACAGACGCCCGCAGTGTCGTCGCAGGTCAGAGTGCGCTCACCGATGCCACCGCTGTAGGACGCGGCCAGGCTCGAGCCCGGGTGGGTCGAATGATCCATGCCCAGCCAGTGGCCCGCTTCGTGGGTGGCCACCGACCGCAAGTCGGCCTGGTCCCAGAAGCTTGGCGCGCCCACAATCCACTCGTGGTGCACTCCGTTGATGACCATGTCGCTGTTGGCGATCGTGCAATCTGACCAAGTGGACGTCAGGGTCACAGCCAGCGTGGTGCTGCCACCCAGGGAAGAGGGCCAGTTGTTCTCAAGGAAGCCAACGATGTGCTGATCGCTGCTGCCCATGGGGTCTTGGAAGGTGTTCGGTCCCTGGGTCACCGAGTAATCGGTGCAGCCGGGGGCTTCCCACTGCTCAAACGCCTGGTTGAGCTGGTTCTTGGAGCTGGACTCGGACAGGTCTGCGGACAGCCAGTTGTTGCTGTAGCGCCACTCGTTCGAGGCCGCCCAGTGAGCCGGAGTCCCGCCACAGGTGCGCGTGTAGCTGTACGCTTCGGCAGTCGCACTGCCAAACAAGCCCAGGACCATTGCGACGAAGGCAAACCAATTCATCGCGCCACCCCCGTACGGGTGGGTTTGTTCATCAGCAGCGCGCTCAGGTCGTACAGCGTCGGCGCCGACGTCACATCACCGTGAAACTCGACGAGCAGGCCCTTGTCGTCGCGAACAAAGAGGCCTGAAGACAGCTCGCGCTCCAAGGTGTCGCCATCAATCGTCGGCACGATGTCGTAGCTGGATTGCTCCATGGCGGTCAGGTACCACTCGCCCTGGTCGCTCTTGAGGAAAAGCACTAGGCGCTGTCCCACTTCAAGCCGAGCGTCGCCAGGGATGTACAGAAGCTCGCCGTCGAGCTCGCCGCCCAGCTGGTTGATGGTCAGCGATGCAGGAGCATCCCCCAGCAGAACCTGTTCAACCGAGACCGTAGAGCGCGTCACTGCACGCCCCCATTCAGCGTGCCGAGAGACGACCTGCTCGGTGACCGTCGCGACAACGACGGCGTCCGACAGAGCGGCCTGCTCGACCTCGGACACGAGGATCGCGCTCGTTGCGCTGGCGCTGGCCGAGACGGCGAGCGTTGCAACAAAAGCCAAACAGCGAAGCCAGATACGCATCACACCCCCATGGTGGTGGCCCTTACCTTTCACATTCCTAGACAGAGTGACGTCAAAAGCAGGAAAGGTCTAGTATGCGCGCCGGAGGCCTCCGATGGGGAATTATGATGTCTGTGTGATCGGCGCGGGACCCGCAGGGTTCGCGGCGGCAATGCGAGCATGGGACTATGGCAAGAAGATTGCCCTGATCGAGCGCGGTCCGATCGGCGGCGCAGGAATCCACAACGGCGCCCTGAACAGCAAGACTCTGTGGGAGCTGTCTCGAGACTACCGAGCCGTCCTGCGGCGAGACCGTGGATTTGTTGCCGAGAACGTCGAGGTCGATTTTCAACAGGTCGTGCACTGCGTCAACACCGCGGCGGCCGAGAAGACCGAGCAGCTCGAGCGCCAACTTGAGCACATAGCCGAGCCCATGCGCGATCACCCGGGCTCGGTGCATCTCATCCGCGGAACGGCGCGCTTCATGGGGCCGCACACGCTGCACATCGAAGGTCCCGAGCCCGGCGAAGACCAGGAAATATGGGCCGAGAATATCGTCATCGCCACCGGCTCACGTCCAAGAGTCGTGCCCAACATCCCGGTCGACGGACGGGCCGTGCTGACTTCCGATCACCTGACCAAGATCCAAGAGTTCCCTCGCAGTGTCGTCATCGTCGGCGCTGGGGTCATCGGCTGTGAGTTCGCGACAATCCTGGCGAACTACGGCCACACCAAGGTCTACCTGATCGACCGCGCCGACCGCATCTTGCCCTTCGAGGACGCCGACATCGCTCGGGTGGTTGCGGACAACCTGGTCAAGAAAGGGGTCACGATCCATCAAGGGTGCAGCCTCGAGAAACTCGACGTCGTCGACGGACAGGTCGAGTACACGATCCTCCATAAGGCTGGAGGGCTCGAGCAAATCAACGTTGAAAAGGCCATTGTCAGCATTGGTCGTGTCCCGAATACCAAGGGTCTCGATCTGGACAAAGCGGGCCTAAAGCTCACTGACCGGGGGCACCTGGACGACACCGACACGCGCACAGCGGTCAAGCACATCTACGCCGTCGGAGATGTCACCCTCGACATCGCACTGGTCAGCATCGGCGAGATTGAGGGGCGGCGAGCGGTCGATCACATGTACGGCAGCGTCACCAAACCCATCTCCTACGAGAACGTGAGCTCGATCATGTTCCTGGACCCCGAGGTGGCTGCGGTTGGACTGAACGAGCTGCAGGCCCAGAAGAAGCAGATTCCCTACAAGGTGGCTGTCTATGGCTACTCCCTAGTCAATCGTGCCATCGCCATGCGGACCACCCAGGGCTTCATCAAGCTGCTCGTCACCAACGACGAGAAGATGACCATCCTGGGCATGCGGGCCATGGGCGCCCACGCCTCGACCTCGATCGAAGCCTGCTCGCTGATGATCAACCAGAATCGTAGCGTGCACGAGCTCGCCGAGCTGCTGCACCCACACCCGGCTGTGACCGAGGCTCTGCAGGACTGCACGCGCATGCTGTTGGGCAACTCGATTCTCAAGCCACACGTCTTCACCAGTGAGCTGCGTCTTTCTTCGGTGACCTACGGCGAGACGCCGTAGACGTGGTCGTCACGCTGCTGCTGCTGGGGTGCGCGGGACCGCCCAATGCTCCCGAGAGCAATGACCCTGCATACAGCATCGACCACAGGGTCTGGTCCATCATCGGCAATACCCTGACTGACGGCCACGACACCATCGACGCGACGATCGATGGTGGCGGCACCACCGT